>JBNKHB010000482.1:0-500 GCA_050290125.1 Robiginitalea sp. | reverse complement strand
GCCGTCGTTGACGAGAAGCCGGGCGCCCGGCTCAAGCGCCGCAAAGATCTCCGGGTGGGGAAGGTTGACCCGCCGTCCATCGCCCTCGGTCGTGTCGAGATCGAAGCGGAACGCGTCGCCCTCGTTCAGTTCATGCGCCCCGGCGACGAAGGTCCCGACCCTGAGCTTCGGCCCCTGAAGGTCGGCAAGGATGGCGATGGGGCGGCCCACATCCGCCTCGACCTGACGGATGATCGCGTGGCGGGCGGCTTGTTCTTCATGGCTGCCATGGCTCATGTTCAGCCGGAAAACGTCGGCCCCAGCTTCGAAGAGCGCGCGGATCGTCGCGTAGTCGCTGGACGACGGACCAAGGGTTGCCACGATCTTCACGTTGCGCAGCCGTCTCATACCGTCGTTCTCCCCGTCATGTTTGCGCTATCATAAATGCCGCGCGGTATATGGACGATTTCGCCCGCTTCGGCAACTGGCGCTTTCCTGCGCCCTCGTCTAAACGATCTTGC
>JBNKHB010000481.1:0-501 GCA_050290125.1 Robiginitalea sp. | reverse complement strand
CGGAGACGTCGATGCCGCGCGCGGCGATGTCGGTGGCGACCAGCACCCGCGCCTTGCCCTTGCGGAAGGCGTCGAGGGCTTTCTGGCGCGCGTTCTGCGACTTGTTGCCGTGGATGGCGTCGGCGGAGATGCCGGCTTTCTCCAGCTGCTCGGCGACGCGGTTGGCGCGGTGCTTGGTGCGGGTGAAGACGATGACGCGCGACAGGGCCGGATCCTGCAGCAGGTTCTCCAGCAGCGGGCGCTTGTCCGGCGTCATGACGTGGTGCACCGACTGCGTGATGCGCTCCACCGCCACCTTCTGCGGCGTCACTTCGACGCGTTCCGGATTGTGCAGCATCTCGGCGGCGAGCTTCGCCACCTCCGTCGGCATGGTGGCCGAGAACAGCAGCGACTGGCGCTGTTTCGGCAGGGCGGCGACGATCTTACGCACGTCGCGGATGAAGCCCATGTCCAGCATGCGGTCGGCCTCGTCCAGCACCAGGTGGCTCACCTTGTCGAGGC
>JBNKHB010000480.1:0-502 GCA_050290125.1 Robiginitalea sp. | reverse complement strand
TGCCGGTTGAACAGCTTGCTGAATTGGCTGCTTCTCAAGGAATTGAAGGAAAAAGTTTTAGTACAGTGAAAAAGGGATTAAAAGCGGCTTTAGCGGAAGCAAACAACAATGATTTTGTATATGTTGGGGGTAGTACATTTGTTGTGGCAGAAATAGTGTAATTTTTTCTACTATTTCTTTTTTGTATCAGAAAAAGGATACTATATTTGCACTCCTATTTGAAAAAATGGAATAGGGCTCTTAGCTCAGTTGGTTCAGAGCACCTGCCTTACAAGCAGGGGGTCACTGGTTCGAATCCAGTAGGTCCCACATTTAAAGCAATGCTAGTTCAGCATTGCTTTTTTTATTTCTTCCCCCCTACTGCCTCTGTTGTAAAATCTGCATATACTTTTGGGCATTGGCTTCATCACCTAATTCTTGATAAAGCTTTGCCATAGTATAATACACATTTGCCATATCTGGACGATACTGGGTTACAATATTGAGGTTGTGTAAGGCTTGG
>JBNKHB010000479.1:0-508 GCA_050290125.1 Robiginitalea sp. | reverse complement strand
CCTCAACAAATTACGTTGTTAGGCTCCCAGCGATGGGCCAAGCTGGCTCAAGTGGATGAGGAAGAGCGAAAAGAAAACTACCCTTCCTTGGAAGAGTTGATGCCTGATATTTATAAGGAACTGTTCGAATATCAAAATAAACTGGAAACGCATTACCAAGACATGCAGGACATGGAATTTACCATTCAACAAGGTAAACTCTGGATTCTACAGACCCGTAACGGTAAACGTACCGGTGCCGCCATGGTAAAAATTGCGATGGACTTGCTCAAAGAAGGCTTGATAGATGAAAAAAAGGCCATGATGCGTATAGAGCCCAACAAATTGAACGAATTGTTGCATCCCGTCTTTGACCCAGATGCCTTGGAAGAAGCCGAAATAATTGCCCAGGGCTTACCCGCATCTCCTGGAGCGGCCACCGGTCAAATTGTATTCTTTGCTGATGAAGCGGATAAATTCAAGAACAGTATTTTGGTCCGTGTGGAAACCTCTCCCGAAGACGTGGAAG
>JBNKHB010000478.1:0-509 GCA_050290125.1 Robiginitalea sp. | reverse complement strand
GTGTTCTAGCTTGCTCATTTGAGACCTCCAGGGCTTGTGCTTTAAGCCGAAGGAACCTACGAAAGAAGTCTGGCAATGTCTCTCTTTTGTATTGTTGGCAGGAGAAGAAATCTTCTTTCGTACTGACGTCTGCCTGGAAACCCTGGAAGTTAACTAGTAATTTCTCCTTGAGTTGTGGCCACGATGTGATAGATCTCGGCGGCAGTCTTGCATACCAATTAGCTATTGTGTTCTCGAGTGATATGATAAATGATTTGGCGAGGGTTGCTTTGTCCCCACTGAACAAAGCTATTGCTCCCTCATATGACATAAGGAACTTTCACATATTGGACTCTCCATAGTATTTGGGTGGAGGTGCCACTCTGTATTGAGGTGGCCATGGAGCTAGTTGTAGGTTGCCAGCCAAGGGGCACTTACTGTCAATGTTGTTTTGCCTCGACTGGTGAGGCCTATTTTGCCAAGGAGGTTACTGTGGTTGATGTTGCTATAGCGAAGGCTCTTGCAGTGAG
>JBNKHB010000477.1:0-496 GCA_050290125.1 Robiginitalea sp. | reverse complement strand
GACAAGATAACTGGAAAAACTGGGAATGAAACAAGAAAAGCAAGGACTCATACCTAGGCACCCGGCACCTCCCCCAAGCTTAAATCTTTGCAAGATTTAAGCATCAGGGTAAATCCTGAAGTTACTGAAGAGGTCGTGCATCATGCTAGTCTGTGAGTCGATGGAGGTTTCCATCTCCATTTGCACGTGTGTAAAGTCATCTATTCATCGCTTGAGTCATCTGATCCCTTCTACCATGCATTCAGCTTGGTCAACCCCATAACTGATGTACCGCTCCAAAGGAGCATACCAGTCAGGGTACCTGGCCGAGGCGGAGGTTCCGGCTCAGAGGCTAGGCTCGGGGTAACCGTGAGAGGGGTAGTAACTACCACCCTCATGGTAACCCGAGTAGCCACACCCATACCTAGTGTAGTCGTGGCCTGCTGTGCTGCCTCCATGCGAGCTCGCCCGTGAGTCATAGGTGATCCTGTGAAGCTATGATGCGCCTCTCCCATCC
>JBNKHB010000476.1:0-521 GCA_050290125.1 Robiginitalea sp. | reverse complement strand
AAAAAGTCCTTCTCAAAAAACTTGCGAAGGACTTTTTCCCTTTTTAAGAATATCTATTTCTTATTTCAAGATATCATCTACAATACCGTATTCCACGGATTCTTCTGCCCCCATCCAATAATCACGGTCAAAATCTTTCATGACCTTTTCAAAAGGTTGGTCACAGTTATCCGCCAGAATTTGAGCGCCCAGTTCCTTGGTTTTAACAATTTCCTTGGCTTGAATCTCAATATTGGAAGCTTGTCCGCGTGCACCTCCGCTGGGTTGGTGGATCATTACCCGGGCATGGGGCTGTATAAATCGCCTCCCCTTTTTCCCTACGGACAAAAGAATGGACCCCATGGATGCCGCCAAACCGGAGCAAACCGTTGAAACGGGGCTTTTAAGCTGCTTTATGGTGTCATAAATGGCAAAACCGGAGGTTACATACCCACCGGGGCTATTGATGATCAATTGAATTTCCTTATTGTTTATCATATCCAAGTATAGCAGACGATCTATAACGTGTTTTGCGGAATCAT
>JBNKHB010000475.1:0-524 GCA_050290125.1 Robiginitalea sp. | reverse complement strand
TTGAGTTGCCTGAGCGGGGTCTTGATAAAGTGGTGCACCCCGTAGATGAGGGTGCTGCCCGTGGAGAGCACGTCGTCGATGAGCACCACCGAGCGGTTGGCGTACTGCTCGGGCTTCAGGGAGGTTTCCACTCCCTTCAGGGGGTTGCTTTTGTCCATGCGCACCTGGCACAGCAAAATTTCAGCCGGGGTAATCGCCTCCAGGGCCTTTTTGATCTTGCGGGTCAGGGCCAGCCCCCCGCCTTCGATGCCGGCCAGGATAATCACCTCTTCGTCCACGTTGGCCTCGTAGATCTGGTAGGCGATGCGCCTGATTTTATATTGGATCTCCTCGTGGGTCAATATCGCGTTTTCCATGTGCCGTTTACTTCTTCTCAAAGATAAAAAAGAGTTCGGTACCCGCCCGGGGCGCAATGGAATTTGTGGCCCGCTCCAGGCGCTTCAGGGTAAAGTAGGGGGCAAACAGGCCCTCGTATTCGGCTTTTGAGCCCCCGAAAGGCGGGCCCGACCCGGTAAGGGGGAAGT
>JBNKHB010000474.1:0-531 GCA_050290125.1 Robiginitalea sp. | reverse complement strand
TGCGCAGTGCACATACCTTCCCATTGGAACGGATGGTCACCAGACCCACCACTTTCCCTTCGGGCAAATGGGGAAAGGGAATATTTTCATAAGAGATCAGTGGCGGGTTGTCCAAGTAGGCGTTCACCAGGTTCTGGATCTTGCTGTCATCAAAAAAGTCGACCCCAACAATTTCATTATCGGCATCTTCGACCCCAATGACAATAAAGCTATTGTTCTTTGGATTGCTATTGGCCAAGGCACAGACATGCTTTAAAAATTTGGCCTTCCCCTCTTTTTCACCTATGGATATAAAGCGCTTCTTGTCGTAAAAACTGTTCTCGTCGTTATGCGCTAAAAGATTCTTTACCAGTAGGCGTTTGTTGATCATATCATAAGTCCTTCTTCACAATTGTGCTGCTAGCCTGGGCCGTGGGCATCACTACCAAATCCGCGATATTCACATGATAGGGCCGGGTGACCGCAAAAAGGATGATGTCTGCAATATCTTCTGGCTTTAAGGGTTGAAAACCTTGATACACTTTTGATGCT
>JBNKHB010000473.1:0-532 GCA_050290125.1 Robiginitalea sp. | reverse complement strand
TCACAAGATTCCAAGTCAAGGTGAGTTTGCCCAGATTTGTGGTCAAATAGCATAATTGCAAGCCTCATTGCAAATCGACCAGGGTTCCATTTTGGAAAAAGAGTTCACCCTGGTGATCTACATGGTTTGCACTAACACCAAGCTGACTTGCACACACAATATCTCACAAATGAAGAAGATATTGAATTTCCAAAAGTGTCATCTGCTAAGCAAATGCCTGAAAACAGCCTGGAAGCTAAACACAAAGGGCAATTGGGATCACTGCCACAATTTTATTTGGGCTTGAACCTAGACAAGAAGTGTTCCATTGTATTCTACAATCCTTGTACTACAATCTTGATGACATGCACAAGCTAACTCCCAATATCCAAGAAGTTATGTCATTTCCAAATTGGCTAGGTGTTAAAGCAGAATCTGTGGAAATTGCTCTGCAATCTGTGCTGTATAGCCCTATTTGGACCCTTGAAACAAATGCTTTCCTAGCTCAAAAAATTTCATAGATTTGCACACTTGTAGATCATGTCATCGGGAA
>JBNKHB010000472.1:0-540 GCA_050290125.1 Robiginitalea sp. | reverse complement strand
TGTAAACTCGTTGTTTCTTAGCGCCTCAACAATGGAATCGTTCGGATTCAACTCCGCTTCACTTTTCCAATATTTTTTGTTTGATGCCATACGATATATCTGAGATTATCTTCTTTTAATTCTTAATAGTGACACTTACCACATTCCAAACCGCCCATCATGGCAGCGGTCAATTCCTCTACACCATACTTTTTGGAAAGCTCTTCATGAATTGCCTCATAGTATTCGTTACCTTCCATTTTCACGTTGGTCTCACGGTGACAGTTGATACACCATCCCATGGTCAATGGAGCATATTGCTCAACGATTTCCATTTCCTCAACCGGTCCGTGACATGTTTGACACTCTATCCCAGCAACGGATACGTGCTGAGAGTGGTTGAAGTATGCAAAATCTGGAAGGTTGTGGATTCTCACCCACTCTACAGGTTGTGCTTCACCCGTATAACTTTGGTTTTCCTCATCCCAACCCACAGCTTTGTACAATTTCTTGATTTCTCCTGTATAGAAGTCGTTCGTGTATCCTGCAGCCAAATCCTCA
>JBNKHB010000471.1:0-544 GCA_050290125.1 Robiginitalea sp. | reverse complement strand
TCTTTAACAGGTATTATTAACATGGGCTACAACCTCCTTTCTTTTATATTTTGGTCGGCAAATATACATTTAAAAAGTAGTACCAAACAAATTACTTGAGAATATTTCTGGAAATCACCAATTTCTGGATTTCGGTGGTGCCTTCCCCTATGGTACAGAGCTTTGCATCACGGTAGAACTTCTCCACTGGAAAATCCTTGGTATACCCATAGCCGCCATGAATTTGGACAGCTTCATTGGCAATCTTTACGCACACTTCGGAGGCATACATTTTGGACATGGCACTGAACTTGGTCATGGGTCTACCCTCATTCTTCAAGAATGCGGCCTTATGCAACAAAAGTTCCGATGGTTCAATCTCTGTGGCCATGTCGGCCAATTTAAAGGATATACCTTGAAACTGACTAATGGGCTTCCCAAATTGCACCCGTTCCTTGGAATATTTTAACGCCGCTTCGTAAGCTCCTTTAGAAACTCCAAGTGACAAAGCCCCAATGGAAATTCGCCCCCCATCCAACACCTTCATGGATTGGATAAAGCCATC
>JBNKHB010000470.1:0-544 GCA_050290125.1 Robiginitalea sp. | reverse complement strand
AACACAAGAGCTATTTCAGCAAACTGGATTGGAGCCTTTGAAATTAGGCCCCAAGGAAGGGCTTGCTTTGATCAATGGCACCCAATTCATCGCTGCCCATGGAGTGATGGTCGTACACAAATTACAGTATTGTCTAAGACATGCGGACATCATCGGAGCCATGATGCTGGAAGGCTTGCAAGGTTCTATGAAACCATTTTTTGAGGAATTGCACCGACTCCGCCCGTTTAAAGGCAACCAACACGTAGCGGGCAGAATTAGAACACTTCTTCAAGGTTCAGAGATATTGGAGGATCATATCGATTGCGAACGGGTTCAGGACCCCTACTCCCTTCGTTGTATGCCACAAGTACATGGCGCATCCCGAAATGCTTGGCTCCACTTGAAGGAACTCTTGGAAATTGAGCTCAACTCGGTCACGGACAACCCTGTCATCATCAACGATGAACTCACCATCAGTGGCGGAAATTTCCATGGACAACCCTTGGCCATGGCTTTGGATTATGCCGCATTGGCTGCTTCTGAAATTGGAAATATTTCTGAC
>JBNKHB010000469.1:0-553 GCA_050290125.1 Robiginitalea sp. | reverse complement strand
CACCTTGATCTCCCCCAACAAGGGGAGGCAGCTGCACTTGCGGTAGTAGTCGAGGGCATCGGCGAAGCCGTGGGCCCGGCTGGTATAGAGGTCGTCAAAATCCTTCAGGCTGCGCACCGCTTCGATCATCTGGTCGGTGATCTGTTCGGGGAACAGCTTTTGTTTCGCGCGGAGTTTGCCCCTTAGGTTGACCAGGAAGCGCCGGGCATAGAGCCGGTTTTCCGGAAGGTTGAGCTGGCGCAGCGAATCGTGCAGGTCGCAGGGCACCGAAATGGCAATGGCTGCCCTGATTTTGGAAGCCATCGCCGGGGTTTCGCCCAGGTACTTGAGGATCAGGTTGCCCCCAAGGCTGAAGCCTTTCAGGAAAACCTGGTCATAGGCATAGTTGCGATCGAGGTGCAGCAGTACCTCGTTCAGGTCTTCGGTCGCGCCGGAATGGTACGAACGGTACATCCGGTTGGGTTCCCCGCTGCACCCCCTCAGGTTCACTGCGCAGACATCGAAGCCGGCTTCTGAAAAAATACGGACGCTGCCCAACATATAGGGGCGTTGG
>JBNKHB010000468.1:0-558 GCA_050290125.1 Robiginitalea sp. | reverse complement strand
CATTTTGCTGGTGATCGCGGTGGTGCTGATGTGGATCGTCACCTTGATGTTGTTCAAGTTTCTGCGTGCGGCCATTCGGCGTTTGAGTGTGCTGCTGGGCGGGCGTGCCCGTGAGGTCGCTTGAAGGTGGATCCAGGCATGGTTGCCACGTTTGCTCTCTTTTTGTTTGTCATTTCCCGATCTGGCTGTCAGATCGGGTCTGTTGAAGTTCTCTGCCCAATGAAAGGCCAGACATGTTCAAGAAAATCCTGATCGCCAACCGCGGTGAAATCGCCTGCCGAGTGGCCGCCACGGCCCGCCGCATGGGGGTGCGCACCGTGGCGGTGTACTCCGATGCCGATGCCGATGCCAAGCACGTGGCTGCGTGCGACGAGGCTGTACACGTGGGTGGCAGCGCGCCCAAAGACAGCTACCTGCAATGGGAGCGGATTCTTCAGGCCGCCAAGGACACTGGAGCGCAGGCCATTCATCCCGGCTACGGTTTTCTGAGTGAAAACGAGGCCTTTGCCGATGCTTGCGCCAAGGCCGGCCTGGTGTTCATCGGCCCGCCTTCCTCGG
>JBNKHB010000467.1:0-560 GCA_050290125.1 Robiginitalea sp. | reverse complement strand
ATTAGCCGCCACATTTACGGCCATTTTGCCGAACATTTGGGCCGCTGTATTTACGGCGGCATTTACGTAGGCGAAGAATCAGATATTCCCAACACGCGCGGTATGCGCAATGATGTTGTGATCGCATTACGCCATCTCAACATCCCCAATTTGCGCTGGCCGGGCGGCTGTTTCGCCGATGAATATCATTGGATGGACGGCATCGGCCCCAAAGCCGACCGCCCCAAAATGGTCAACACCCATTGGGGCGGCGTCACCGAAGACAACTCCTTCGGTACGCATGAATTCCTTGAACTGTGCGCTCAGCTTGGCTGCGAACCCTACATCTGTGGCAACGTCGGCAGCGGCACGGTGCAGGAGATGCAGCAGTGGGTGGAATACATCACCTTTAACGGTATTAGTCCTATGGCCGATTTGCGCCGCGAAAACGGCCGTTCTGAACCCTGGCGCATCAAATATTGGGGCGTAGGCAACGAGAATTGGGGCTGCGGTGGCAACATGCGCCCCGAATATTACGCCGATGTCTACCGTCGCTTCCAGACCTATGTGCGCAATTTTGG
>JBNKHB010000466.1:0-562 GCA_050290125.1 Robiginitalea sp. | reverse complement strand
GCATAGAAGTTGCCGCAATAGGCGACGTCGACGGTGATCTCGCCGAGGCCCTCGACCTCGGCAGTCAGGCCCTCGGCATAGAGGAAGGCGGGGACGTTTGTCAGGCGCACCTCTTCGACAAAGCGCCCCTCCTGCCGGTATTCGGCGATGACAAGCCCGGCGGGGGTGTCGAGCCGCAGGATGCCGGGGGTTTTGGGCGTGACGAGGCCGTTTTCGATGGCGGTCGTCACGGTGCCGATGGTGCCGTGGCCGCACATCGGCAGGCAGCCGGAGGTTTCGATGAAAAGGACGCCCACATCGCAATCCTCGCGGGTCGGCGGGTAGAGGATGGAGCCCGACATCTGGTCATGACCGCGGGGTTCGAACATCAGGCCGGTGCGGATCCAGTCGTATTCGGCAAGGAAATGCGCGCGCCGTTCGAGCATGGTTCTGCCCTGAAGCTGCGGCGCGCCGCCGGCGACAAGGCGCACGGGGTTGCCGCAGGTATGGCCGTCGATGCAGAGGAAGGTGTGGCTGGTCATAGAAGGCCCTTGAAACGGTTCGGCGCGAAGGGGGTAAGGTC
>JBNKHB010000465.1:0-565 GCA_050290125.1 Robiginitalea sp. | reverse complement strand
CTAAAGGAGGAACGGAAAAAGCTTTTATGCCTAGGTAGATGACTCCCATGTACGTCCAGGATGGTAGTTTCCAGCCTCCCAAGTTGAGGGGTTGTGTCCTCACTTTCTTGTGCTGCATCGGATGATGAGGAGGACCCTGACACCGAGGATTGACTATTCAGATGTCATTCCTGCTTATGAGAGGAACTTGCTAGATGCTCTCATGAAGCTGGTGCGCTTTGATGTCTTCCAGTACATTGTGGATGAGATATGGAACATAGACACCAACCCTCTTAGATCATGTGGCCTTGCTCCATACATTCAGTTTATGATTGAGTCTGTGGCGCAGGAGAAGTTCTACAAGGATGTGCGTCTTGACTCTCTTTGCCCTACAGTGCCCAAGGATCCAAGGGCTTCTCATGTTGGTTCTTCTGATGCTCTTGCTACTGCTCCTTCTCGCACTACCCATAGTGGCGGTGCCCCCTCTACTCCTGCTACCAACTCTGGCATTTTGAAGATGCTCCAGGGTATCTTTGCCACATGCCGGTGCACTGATCAACGTCTAGATGTGCTAGATCAGTGCCTT
>JBNKHB010000464.1:0-565 GCA_050290125.1 Robiginitalea sp. | reverse complement strand
AACGCCTCGAACGCTGCCAGCGCGGCAGACTCCATCGCGTCAGGCAGAATGAGCGTCACACGGTCGGGCGCGATCCCGAGAGCATGGGCCAATAATCGCCGAGCATCCCGCGCCGCGCCCTCGATTCCGGCCTCACCGAGCCGCCTGATGGCGGCGCTCAGCGCCTCTGCCCCCGTCATCGCGCGGATCCGTCGCCGATGTTCAAGGCCAGAGGCCCGCGAACGAGGCGTCTCACGCCTCCATCTCCGCGAGTTTCGCGGCCTGATCCTCGGCGATCAGCGCGTCGGTCACCTCGGTCAGGTCGCCCGCCATGATTTCCGAGAGCCGGTAAAGCGTCAGGCCGATGCGGTGGTCCGTCATCCTGCCTTGAGGGAAATTGTAGGTGCGGATGCGCTCAGAGCGGTCTCCCGAACCCACCTGTGCCTTGCGGTCGGCGGCGCGGGCATCGTCCGCCTTCATGCGTTCCATATCGTAAAGCCGGGCCCGCAGAACGGCCATCGCATTGGCACGGTTCTGGTGTTGCGACTTCTCGGAACTGGTCACGACAATCCCGGTCGGCAGATGG
>JBNKHB010000463.1:0-569 GCA_050290125.1 Robiginitalea sp. | reverse complement strand
TGATTAACCGAACCGGTATACAGAATCTAATCCTGGCCGTCGGTTCGAAATTGACGGCAGAGCACCATGGTTCGAAGTTGAACGACACGAGGTGATGCCGGCATGGCAGCGACGCTTCAATGGCGGAGCACCATGGGCTCGGCGGTGGCTTGGCAGACTTGCGGCTAGCACACTCTAGAAATATGCAATTTGGAAATGGCATGACACAACAATACAGAAGAAAATTATGCAGCAGCATGAAATGCAACAAACAAATTTCATAAACCCTAAATTAATTTAATAATTTAGAAAATAAACTTTTGCCTAAATAAAATGGATTCTCTTCTAAATTCTAAAAACAAATTTTAATCTATTGAGAAAAAGTTTTAAAATTTAGTGAATTTTAGTCACATTCCAAAACTCTGCCTTCAATTCCTCTTTTGTATGTTCCGTGATCTTGAATGGATCAATGAACCCAGGTGTGAGCTTGCCTCGTACCTTGAAACAACATAAACCTCTCATAGGTAACACCTTGAGGTACTCGTAATCTCCAACTTCTTCCATACTGTAAAACATAAGCTCTCGGCATA
>JBNKHB010000462.1:0-574 GCA_050290125.1 Robiginitalea sp. | reverse complement strand
GTTTGATAAGCATACATGTTAGTGACTCAGTGACGCTGACATATGAAATAGTAGCACCAAATTAGTCACTCAAAGAGATAGATAGATAGATATAGGATTAGGAGAGACGATTGAATATGAACAACGTCAGATGCGGATTGGGCAGGTGACTGACGGCACCGCACATTCTCACCTGAGAGCCCAAAGAATAGGGCGACGTCACCGTGTTTGCCCATGTTGCATCCGGAGTGGAGGGAGAGGATTTGTCGTTTGGGCATGAGGTAGTGCATGACGGCGAAGAGCCCCTTCTTCATCTCCCCGGCGTACTGGGTGCCCAGGATGACCATCTCCCTCCTAGCGAGGTTGATGTTTATGCTCGTCGATGACGTCATGTAGTTCGTGTAACGGTTGCACGGGAACATCCCGGCGTTGTAAATGGTGAAGTCCGGCGTGCCAAAGTTCCTCAGCTCCTCGGCCGTGGGGCGGATGCACCTGCGACCCATCCGGTCGGTCATCTACTGGCAACTTTGATCGATCGATTCCCGATTGGCTCGGAACGCAAAGGGATTTACATGTGCGTATTGTAGTATAAAAG
>JBNKHB010000461.1:0-579 GCA_050290125.1 Robiginitalea sp. | reverse complement strand
CAGGGCTAATCTTCTGAGGCTTCTCAAAGGTGTTGTAAGCCTCCAAATCTGCGCTTGTCAGTACTTCCATACGAGCCGTGCCACCGAGTGTGTCCACGCCTGACACCTTGAAATTTGTCTTCATGGTTTGTGTGGAAGTGTTCACCACTTTGATGATCAACTCTCCGGTCGCTTCGTCCTTTACTGCCGATGCATACAATTTGTTTTGGCCGATCACAGGTTCCTTATCATCCAGCACCTGCAGCAAGTGTGTACCGCGATTGTTGGAGAACAATTTCTGCACGTAGTAGTTGGCCGTGCCATAAGACGCCAGGTTGTTGAACCAAATCAGGTCGGGCGTCCATTGCCACGCTTCCGCATGGGCGAATAAGGGAGCGTAAGAAGTCATGTAGACCACATCCGCATTGCGCTCCAGGCCGGTCATGAAAGCCGCTTCAGACATGGCACACATCCAAGTGTTCTTGTTTTCAGGAGATACGGTGGCTACACTTTGTGCAGCATACTCTCCTGCAAATATTTTCGGCCCCTCTCTGTCGTAGCTGTCGTATCGATCGGCATTTTCCAGAAACCACTCAGGCT
>JBNKHB010000460.1:0-597 GCA_050290125.1 Robiginitalea sp. | reverse complement strand
CGATTGAGTCGGGTTTGTATAAAAGCCCAACCTGAATGTGCCAAAGGTGGCAAGCAATCAATCAAAAAGTCTATTTTATCACACCTCTTATTACTTTACTTAGTTCTTAGCTGTTCTGCTCAGCTTTGTTGCTTTGAAGAGAAAAGCATCCGTGCTAACCTTACAAAACAAGGTTCTACCAAGTTCCACGCAAGCCGTCAAGTTTTTGTGCGAACAACTACGTGATCCATAGATCCCACCAGATGCAAAACACAAGTTTGGCGTAACATGTACAACGGGCTTTTTCTGGAATTCATACTGGTCCCACCAGAGCAGGAAAAATAGTGCGTCGATGATTTGCGCCCCGCACGCACCGCAAAGCACTATGTGACCCACAGATCGTACTGAATGCAAAACACAAGTTCGGCATAACGTAACCTGGATGCACCAGAATGCCCGCAGATCCCACTGGAAGAAAAGCACAGGTTTGGCGTAACGTATCCCTATGCGCTTTTTATGGAATCCGCACTGGGCCCACCCGAGGATGAAAAATATTGCGTTGGTGTTTCACGCCCCAGACGCACCGGAGTGCCCTACGTTACCCGTAGATCCCACTAG
>JBNKHB010000459.1:0-635 GCA_050290125.1 Robiginitalea sp. | reverse complement strand
CTACAAATTCGCGGTCGTCGCGCTCCCCGTTCAGTCTGATTACATACCAGTAATCTCCGGTGGGCAGCTCCTTGCTGTTGTAGGTGCCGTCCCATCCCTGTACACCATAGGACAACTCAGCCACTACTCTACCATAACGATCGTAAATTTTTATTAGTATTTCGGGGAAGCCTTCCAGGTTGTCAGGAATCCAGAAATCGTTCATGCCATCCCCGTCAGGGGTAAAGTAATTCGGGATTTCAATGTCTATGAACTCCATTTCTATTTGTGCCTCAGCCACACAGCCATTCTCGTCCATTACCCGAACGGTATACACCCCCGATTCTGTGATGTAATAAGTGTTGTCTGATCCGTTGTCGTCGTCGTTGAACCAGAATTGGTATTCAGGCTGACCTCCGCCTGCAATGGCGGTTATCTCATTGATGTTGCGTTGTTCCAGCACCAGGGTCAGGGGCTCGAAGCTCGCAATTTCGAAATCGATGGTCTGAACGCAGCCGTTGGCATGCGAGATGGCCAGGTAATGCGGCCCGGGCGACAGGCTGCTGAAATTCGCGTCCAGCTGCATGGCTGCCGGATCGGTCGAATCCAGGGCGTACATCACCTCGTTTTCCACCGAGGGATCTGCCAGCACCACT
>JBNKHB010000458.1:0-649 GCA_050290125.1 Robiginitalea sp. | reverse complement strand
ATACTTCCATACTCGCCATCAACCGAACGTGATGATAGAAACGAACAAGCCCAGAGACTCGGGAGGGAAAGATGAGACAGACGTGGCGCTGGTTTGGCCCAAAGGATCTTGTGTCGATCGCAGACATCGCCCAGGCCGGCGCCGAAGGAGTAGTCTCGGCCTTGCATCACGTCCCGACGGGCGCAGTGTGGAGCCCTGAGGAGATCGCCAGGCGTCAGGCCGAGGTCGCCGTGATGGCCGACGGCTCTCCCTCCGGCCTCACATGGGATGTCGTGGAAAGCCTGCCGGTATCCGAGGACATCAAGAAGCAGAAGGGCGACTGGCGAACGCATATCGAGAATTACCGCGAAAGCCTGCGCAACCTCGCTAAAGCGGGGATCGAGGTGATCTGCTACAACTTCATGCCGGTTCTCGACTGGACCCGCACCGATCTTGCCTGGAGGTTGCCGAATGGCGCGACCTGCATGCGGTTCGATCTGACAGACTTCGCCGCCTTCGACATTCACATTTTGAAGCGCCCCGGCGTCGAGGACGACTACGACGAGGCGCTGCGGGGCGAGGCTGCCCGGCGGTTCGCCGGAATGAGCGAGGCGCGCAGGGAAGGTCTCGCCCGGAATGTCGTCTTCGGCCTGCCGGGGGCAGCCGAAAG
>JBNKHB010000457.1:0-650 GCA_050290125.1 Robiginitalea sp. | reverse complement strand
ATCTCTGTCCTGAATGTTGAGGCCCAATACTATTACGAAATTTCTCAGGGCGCTACCGTGGTAGACACCTACGGCCCCAGCGCCGACAACAATTACGCCTTCCAGAATGTGGCCCCCGGCACGTACAACGTGCGCGTTACCACCGACGACGGCTGTCTCTACACCGAGCAAGTCACTGTGGTTGACGCCTCTGACCTGGATTTGGAGGCGCGTATTTCCCAGCACATTACCTGTAAGGAAGGGAATATCCAAATGAACTCTACGGGCGGTAAAGTGCCACACACCTATGCCATTTGGGAGTATGTGGACGATTTTGGCGTTACACAGATTTCATATCCCAACCCGGCCTCCATTCCCTCTTCTGCTTTCCAAACCAGTGCGATTTTTGACATTTGGGATCCGGGAAGATACACCTTTGTGGTGGTAGACCGCAACAACTGTTTTGCCATTTCAAACCCGGTTGATATCGAATTTCGGCCTGCTGCCGAATTCAACCCGACAACAATTACTGATGTCTTGTGTTTTGGTACCGCAACAGGAAGCATCCGCTTTAATTTGGTGAATAGCAACGGGTATCAGCTAACCTATTACCTGTTCAACAACGCCACTTTTAACCCGAACAATTACAACTACGCTAGCGCCCTGGCCAC
>JBNKHB010000456.1:0-654 GCA_050290125.1 Robiginitalea sp. | reverse complement strand
GCCTGATCGATTTCGAACCAGCGCTGGCCAAGCACGGCAAAACCCCAGGCGCCACTGTCGAGTGCGGCGACTGCGTCCCAGCCCAGCAGCACCAGGGCGCAGAACAGCAAAAACCAGCCGATGATGCGGCCAACGATCATCCAGTCCCCCCATTCCGGCCGCCGCGCCGACCGGAACGGCCCGGGTATCCGGCCCCAGCAGCGGTCGCGGGGCGTCCCGGGTTAGGCTCCGGCGGCCGCAGGCGGCCCCGAAAGGCGCGATAGTAGCAGCCGCAGGGCGCCTCGGCCAACCTCCGGGCGAGACGCGGGCCGCTCACAAGCCCTTGAAGCGGAGAGACGACGGCCGCGCCGCCTGGCGCAGGGCCGGTTCCGGCCGGGCGCGGAAGGCGTTGCATCGGGGCCCGGCCTCGGCTAGGTTCCCGCCCGCGTCCCCGGCCGGGCGACTTCATCCTGGATTCATGGTTGTGAAACCCGGCTCCGCTATGACCTTTCAGGGAAACAGGGGGCCGCGCTGAGGAGAGGTGGCCGAGTGGCTTAAGGCGCACGCCTGGAACGCGTGTGGGCGGGAAACCGCCTCGTGGGTTCGAATCCCACCCTCTCCGCCATACCAAAAGACCCCCGGCAGCGCCGGGGGTCTTTTGGTATGGGGAAGCGG
>JBNKHB010000455.1:0-661 GCA_050290125.1 Robiginitalea sp. | reverse complement strand
GATTCAGGGAAACAGTCTATTTCCGATAGCGTCTAATAAATAATTTTGCTGCGGACACAAACTGGGAAATGAACTGTGCGTCGTATGAGCTTTGGAGAAAATGATGATTAGATTACTCATTGCCAACAGGGGAGAAATCGCCATTCGCATTATCCGCGCGGCGGCCGAAATGGGCTGGCAAACCGTTGCCGTCTATGCTGCCGATGATGCTCATGCCCTACACGTTCGCCAAGCAGATACGGCCGTACCATTACAAGGTACAGGAGTTGCCGCCTACCTCGATATTGAGCAGATCATTACCCACGCCCAGGCAACCCATTGTGATGCCATCCATCCCGGCTACGGGTTTCTCAGCGAGAACGCCGATTTTGCCCAACGCTGTCTGGATGCGGGCATCCGTTTTGTCGGGCCACGACCAGAACTGCTGGCACTCTTTGGCGATAAAAGCCAGGCGCGGGCGCAGGCGATTGCCAGTCAACTGCCCATCCTGCCCGGCACAGATACACCTACCACGTTGGACGAAGCCGCCGCATTTTTGACATCGCTCGGTGAACAAGGCGCGATCATGATCAAGGCGATTGCTGGCGGCGGCGGGCGCGGCATGCGTATTGTGACCGATCTCAACCAGCTTGACCAGGCATTTGCCCGCTGTCAATCCGAG
>JBNKHB010000454.1:0-673 GCA_050290125.1 Robiginitalea sp. | reverse complement strand
GTCCATCTTCACCGTATTCAAGGAAAAGGCTCGAAAATCTACTGAAGGATCTCTCAGAGGAGTCGGTAGGGATAAGAAACCCAGCGTAGCCAAATTTTTTTCTACAAAATCTTCTCGAATCGTTAAAAATGCCATTCCAATTGCGACAAGTTCTCCAATTGCACCGGCCACCTAAATCTTTAGGTATGGAGACAGTCTTGCTCACAGACCTAAAATGTGATGCTCTCGCCAGGAGAATAAACCGGTAGTTATCTCATATTTCCTTTTCCGCCCTTCTTCCACCATCTGCATTTTCTCTCCCCTTTCATCCACCATTTTTATTTACTCCTTTCCCATAGCATATTTAATTATTGCATCATTGCATATCATAAAATCTAAAAATTTCAAAAAGAAATACATAGAACTTTAGAAAAAGATGAAGGGAATTTGCTTTACTTTTGATGCTTTTAGTCAGTGGAGTGAGCATGAGAGGAGCAAGATGAAGTTGATGATGAAAGTAGGGATTAAGTGGACGCCAAGCATGGCTGATCGGCCAAAGATTGGTGGCCGGCCGGCTACCTTCTCCCTCCTTTCCCCTCCACTATCTCCCTCTTTAGCTCAACCACCACACCTTTAGGACAGAATAGTGGGGCTTTGGCCACATGGGCTGGCCACCCGGCCACCATCCTTTGCT
>JBNKHB010000453.1:0-696 GCA_050290125.1 Robiginitalea sp. | reverse complement strand
ACATAAGGCGCCGACTATAGCCGCCGCGCCCCGGCCAGGAAAAGCCCCCCAAGCGGGCACCGGCCCCGCGCCGGGGCGAAGCGGCCCCCCGTCAGGCCCCCATTGTCAAGACGGGGAGCGGCCCCGATACTGCCGGGCATGAACGACACCGGCACGGCAGGGGCCAGCGCGGCAGAGGGCGCGATTCGCCCCAACACCTTCTTCTGCATCGACGGCCACACCTGCGGCAACCCCGTGCGCCTGGTGGCCGCCGGCGGCCCCGCCCTGACCGGCGCCTCCATGAGCGAGAAGCGCCAGGACTTCCTCGCCCGCTACGACTGGATCCGCACCGGTCTGATGTATGAGCCGCGCGGCCACGACATGATGTCGGGCTCCATCCTCTATCCGCCGAGCCGCGCCGACTGCGACGTCGCCGTGCTCTACATCGAGACCTCCGGCTGCCTGCCCATGTGCGGCCACGGCACCATCGGCACCGTGACCTTCGCCATCGAGCGCGGCCTGGTGCAGCCGCGCGAGCCCGGCGTGCTGCGCCTGGAGACCCCCGCCGGCCTGGTCGAGGCGCGCTATGCCCTGAAAGACGGCTACGTGGACTCCGTGCGGCTCACCAACGTCGGCTCCTACCTGGCCGCCGAGGGCGTCACCGTCGACTGCCCGGAGCTGGGCCGCATCACCGTCGACATCGCCTACGGCGGCAAC
>JBNKHB010000452.1:0-1320 GCA_050290125.1 Robiginitalea sp. | reverse complement strand
CCCTCAAGATCGAGACCTTTATCGAAGAAAACCCGGAGCGCTTCTTCCAGGTGGGGATCGCCGAAGCGAACATGATGGGGATGGCAGCCGGGCTGACCATCGGGGGATACATCCCGTTCGCCACCACCTTTGCCAATTTTGCGACCGGACGCGTCTACGACCAGATCCGTCAGTCCATCGCCTACTCGGGCAAGAACGTAAAGATCTGCGCCTCCCATGCGGGCATCACCCTGGGAGAAGACGGGGCTACCCACCAGATCCTGGAAGACATCGGGCTGATGAAGATGCTTCCCGGGATGACGGTGATCAACCCCTGCGACTTTAACCAGACCAAAGCCGCCACCCTGGCCATCGCCGAGCACCAGGGTCCGGTATACCTTCGGTTCGGGCGGCCCAAAGTGGCCAATTTCACCCCGGCGGATCAGAAATTCGAGATCGGGAAAGCCCTGCACCTGCAGGAAGGCACCGACGTAACCATAGTGGCCACCGGCCACCTGGTTTGGGAAGCCCTGATAGCGGCCGGGCGGTTGGAGGAGCAGGGAATCTCCGCCGAGGTCATTAACATCCATACGATCAAGCCGCTGGACGAGGAGGCCATATTGGCCTCCGTCTCCAAAACGGGCTGCGTGGTAACGGCCGAGGAACACAACTACCTTGGAGGGCTGGGCGAAAGCGTCTCCGGCCTGCTGGCCCGCCGCCATCCGTGTCCTCAGGAGTTCGTTGCCGTGATGGACCGCTTCGGCGAAAGCGGTACGCCGGAAGACCTGATGGAAAAGTATGGCGTAAACAATAAAGCCATTGAGAAGGCCGTTTTAAAGGTGTTAAAAAGGAGGTCCTGAGTTTTGGTACCCTTTTTGCAGCCATACGACAAACGTTTGGCGTAAGGGAACCTTACCTTGGGCCCAAAAAAGAACACTTTTATGAAACGCACACTGCTCTGCTGCCTGCTGGCATTCTCCAGCCTTGCGGCATTCTCACAACAAGACAAAGGTTTCGGCATTAAGGCCGGCCTGAATTTCAACTCAAACGGGGATTACAAGTTCGATTCCGCTCCGGATATCGGCTCGGATACCAAAATGGGGTACCACTTCGGTATCTTCGGCCAGGTGGGGGACAAATGGTTCCTCCGCCCGGAACTGATCTACACCAAGACCAAGTCCGAGTACAGCGGATCCGATTTTGACATGAGCAAACTGGACCTGCCGATCCTGGTAGGCGTTCGGTTGATCGGCCCATTGAAGATCTTTGCCGGTCCGGACCTGCAATACGTCCTGGATACCGATTTTGAGGACGTAACCCTGGGCGATGTGGAAAGCGACT
>JBNKHB010000451.1:0-1368 GCA_050290125.1 Robiginitalea sp. | reverse complement strand
CGTCGGTAATCCGCCGGCCATCTACCATCCGGGGTTCGATCCCCAAACGGGTGCTGAGCTCGGAAGCCCGTTGCCCGCCCCCGTGGATGAGGACCTTGGGCCCTTCCAGGGAGGCGAAGGCCCGGGTAAAGGAATCCACCAACCCCGGGGTTTCGAGGAAGGCGCCTCCGATCTTGACAATGGATACGGTCTGCTTCACGGGTTCATTTCTTCAGGGGTTCGATTCCAGCAAATGGGCGAGGGCCAGCTGGGCGGCCACGGTGCGGTTGGCAGCCTGTGGTATGACCAGGGAGCGCGGGCCGTCGAGTACCGCATCTTCGACCACCACGTTGCGGCGCACCGGCAGGCAGTGCATGAAGAAAGCATCGCCCAGTTTATCGGCAGTCATCATCCAGGCAGGGTCCTGGCTCAGGATGGCCCCGTATTCCGAATAGCTGCTCCAGTTTTTTACATAGACGAAATCGGCCCCCTCCAGGGCTTCTTTCTGGTCGTATACCGGCTTCAGCCCCCCGGTAACCTCCGGGGCCAGCTCGTATCCGCGGGGGTGGGTCAGCGTGAATTCCACCGGCAGAAGCTGCATCATATGCACAAAGGAATTAGCCACGGCCTGAGGGAGCGCCCGCGGGTGGGGCGCCCACGACAAGACGACTTTGGGCCTTTCGGACCGGCGGTATTGTTCAATGGTAAGGGCGTCGGCCAGGGCCTGCAGCGGATGTCCGGTGGCGCTCTCCATGTTCAGGATGGGCACCCCGGCATAGCGCACAAATCCATTCAGGACCCGTTCGGCATAGTCTGCCTCCCGGTCCTGCAGGCCGGCGAAAGCGCGGATCCCGACCAGATCGGCGTACTGTCCGACTACGGCGGCCGCTTCTTTGATGTGTTCGGCCGTGCCCCCGTCCATGCGGGTACCGTCGCTGAATTCAAGGTTCCAGCCTTCTGAGCCGAAATTCATGACCATGACTTCCATGCCCAGTAACATGGCCGCCTTTTGGGTACTCAGGCGGGTGCGCAGGCTGCTGTTGAAAAAGAGCAGGCAAAGGGTTTTGCCCTGGCCCGGGCGGCCCAGGCGATGCGGGTCGGACGCCAGTTCCCGGCCGGTTTTCAACCAGGCCGGCAGGTCGGGGATGTCGTCGAGACTGCGGTAGTGCTTCATGACAGTTCGGATTTCAGGGCGCTGAACAGGAGGTCCAGCTCCCCGGGTTGTACGTTCAGGGCGGGCAGGATGCGCAGCAATTTCTTGTCTTTGGCGCTTCCGGTAAAAATGTGGTGTTCAAAGATCAGCCGCTTTCGCAGGGAAGCTACCTCAAAATCGAAGGCCAGGCCCAGCATGAGCCCCTTCCCTTTTACCTGACGGATAGCCGGGATTTC
>JBNKHB010000450.1:0-1484 GCA_050290125.1 Robiginitalea sp. | reverse complement strand
ATCAGCGGTATCTATATACACCTCTGAAAGAATGCCCGTGGCAACCTGGCCCTCTGATGAGAAGGCTTTTCTCAGCCAGTCGGGTGCTTCCAGATTGAAGCGGCCCAGGATCCGTTTTTCAAAGGCTATGTCAGCTTGCATCAGGGTAAATCCCAAGGGGCTTCCCGCCAGGATGCGTTGGTGGATTTCTTCCAGGTGTTCAGGCAACGTCCCGTAAAATCGAACCACCCCAAGGGTCTTCGATACCCCTGAACTATCCAGCAGATGAACCATGCGAAACCCACCTCCCTGTTGCATTACCTTAAGGAGGACAGGCCCGAAATGCGCTTCCAGGAACTGGCTGTGTAGTCGGAAATTATTCAACGGAAACCGCTTCTGACAAGACTATGGCTGAGTTTGTTTAAACGTAATTCACCAGTACCGAGCAGGTGTATTCTGTAAGAAAGGGGGCAGCTTGTCGGGGGATAACTCCAAATATATAATTTATTCCCAAACCGGATTGGTTCGGGGTTTAAAATAGGATTCGATTTGATAATCAAGTTTTAAGTACTTCACGTAGGGCTTTTGTAAAAGCCTGTACCTCTTCCATGCGGCCGGTACTGATGCGGGCCCAATCGGTTAGGGGCGGGAAGGGCCTGCCGATCTGGACATCCTTTTGAGCCATGTGCCTGATAAGCGATCCTACTTCCATGCCGCTTTTAAAGAAGACGAAATTCGTATGAGACTTGATAAACGGGAGGTTCATGGTACCCAGTTCACGGTAAATGTGCTCTTTGGCCTTTTCATTCTGGGCAATGCTGTACTGATAGAATTCCCGGTCTTCCAGGGCAGCCTGTGCCGCCAGGATAGCCAGGATGTTCGTATTCGCCATCAAGGCCTCCCGCAGGCGGGAGGCAATATCGGGACGGGCAATCAGGTAGCCGATTCGCAGCCCGGCCAGGCCATATACTTTCGAGAACGTCTTTGAAACGATCACATTGCGGCCTTCCTTCACCAGTTCGACCATAGACGGATATTCCGGCACGGTGATATAATCGTAATAGGCCTCGTCGCTAAACACCACGGCCCGCTGGTCGGTGGCGTAGATAAAGTCTTTCAGCTTGCCGGCATCGAGCAGGGTCCCGGATGGGTTGTTCGGGTTGCAGATGAAGATGAGCCGCGTTTTGGAAGTTATACGCCTTTCCATGGCATCCAGGTCGTGGTGCAGCGACTCCGTGAGGGGTACCCGGTGTACATAGGCTCCAAAATATTCCGCATAAGTGAGCATCGACTGGAAAGTCGGGTCGGCGGCGATCAGTTCGCCCCCTTCCAATCCGTAGACCAACCCGGCTGCCTGCAGCCCTTCAGTAGAACCGCCGGTTACCACCACACTGGCGGCTGGCACTTCTTCCTTTGCAGCAATGATTTTTTCGAGGGTATCCAATTGCTGGAACGGATACCTGCACCCCAGGTCCATCTGGTCGGCCAGGGCCTTGCGTACGGCC
>JBNKHB010000449.1:0-1488 GCA_050290125.1 Robiginitalea sp. | reverse complement strand
CTTCTCCGGCAGGCAGCAGGACATCGAGCCATTCTTTAGCCCGGACGGCAATTGGTTGTTCTTTGCCTCGGATCGCCCCATGGATGCCGATAGCAGCCGCACCGACTACAACATCTGGAGGGTGGACCACCGGGATGGCAACTGGGGGGAGCCACAGGCCCTGGATACCCTGATCAACAAAGCGGGGGACGAATTCTATCCTGCCGTCAGTGCCAATGGAGACCTGTATTTTACCGCAACGCGGGAAGGTGGCCCGGGACGGGAAGACCTCTATGTCAGCAACTGGAAAGATGGCGGATATGGTCCGGCGCAGGCCCTGGACACCACGGTCAATACCCCCCTTTTCGAATTCAATGCCTATGTCAATCCGGCCGGGGACCTGCTGGTATTCTCCTCCTTTGGCCGCAGCGACGGCCTGGGCGGCGGCGACCTGTACTACAGCCGCAAGGACAGCGCAGGAAACTGGCAGGCTTCCCGGAATTTAGGAGCGCCGATCAATACGGAGCGCCTGGAATATTGTCCTTATGTGGATCTTAAAGCCGGAGTCCTGTATTTTACCAGCGAACGCCGCACGGAGGCGGACTCTGCCATCCGGTCCGCAGATGCCCTTAAGCAGTATGCCGGGCGGATCGAAAACGGGCTGGGGAACATTTATCACCTCCGCTGGCAACCGGAATAACATCATGATACGCATATGAAGCCGATTGATCCAAAAGAAAAATTACGCTCATTCAAGGCCCACTGGCACCCCCACCGCATCGCGGAAGTCAACGACATGCAGGTATTGCTGGCCAAGGTGAGCGACCAGTTTATTTGGCATGCCCATCCCGATGAGGACGAACTGTTCCAGGTGCTGAAAGGCACCTTATACATGGAGTTCAGGGACCGAACCGAAACCGTGCCGGAAGGGCAGTTGATCGTGGTGCCCAAAGGGGTGGAGCACCGCCCGTTTACCCTGAACGGCGAGGAGGTCCACCTCTTGCTGTTCGAGCCTCTCTCCACGGCGCACACCGGGGACACCAAATCAGAACGCACCCAAACGCATTACCCCAGCATTTGATGGAGAAACGCGTACTACACCTGGATGAAAACCACCCCTTACTCATGGAGGGGCTGGCAACGCTCGGCTATGTTAACGAAACGGATTATGACGGCAGCCGGGAGGAGATCCTGGCTAAGATCGACCGATACGAAGGGCTGATCATCCGCAGCCGGATCCCGCTGGACGGGGAGCTCCTGGAGCGGGCCACCCGCCTGCGCTTTATCGGGCGTGTGGGAGCGGGCCTGGAAAATATCGACGTCGACGCAGCCGACCGCCAGGGCATCTTTCTGGCGGCGGCGCCGGAAGGGAACCGGAATGCAGTGGGGGAGCATGCCCTGGGCATGTTACTCTCCCTTACCAACAAACTGCATACGGCAGACCGGGAAGTGCGGCAGGGCAAATGGCGGCGGGAAGCCAACCGCGGCGTGGAACTGGAAGGGAAGACC
>JBNKHB010000448.1:0-1544 GCA_050290125.1 Robiginitalea sp. | reverse complement strand
AAATGCTGCCCCTGAGCCAGTCCGCATGGGCGGACATCCACCCGTTTGCTCCCCTGGACCAGGCTGCGGGTTACCAAAAAATGCTGAGCAGCCTGGAAGGCTATCTGAGTGAAATCACCGGCTTTGCGGCCACGTCTTTGCAACCGAACTCCGGGGCGCAGGGGGAATACGCGGGCCTGATGGTGATCCGGGCCTATCACGAAGCACGGGGAGAAGGACACCGCAATATCTGCCTGATCCCGGCATCCGCCCACGGCACAAACCCTGCGTCCGCCGTAATGGCCGGGATGCGGGTGGTGGTAACCAAAACGGACGAGAAGGGAAATATCGATGTAGCCGACCTGGAGGAGAAGGCGCGGTCGCACAGCGATTCGCTGGCTGCGCTGATGGTGACCTATCCCTCCACCCACGGGGTATTTGAATCCTCCATTCGTGAGGTAACGGACCTGATCCACCAGCATGGCGGCCAGGTCTATATGGACGGCGCCAATATGAACGCGCAGGTAGGACTGACCAATCCGGCTACGATCGGAGCGGATGTATGCCACCTGAACCTCCACAAGACCTTTGCCATTCCGCACGGTGGCGGCGGACCCGGGGTGGGCCCGATCTGCGTGGCCCCGCAACTGGCGGAATACCTTCCGGGCAACCCGCTGATACCCTCGGGAGGGACCCAGGCCATTACGGCGGTGAGCGCAGCCCCCTGGGGGAGTGCCCTGGTTTGCCTGATCTCCTACGCTTATATCCGGATGCTTGGCGCTTCGGGTCTTACGCGCGCCACCGAAATAGCGATCCTGAACGCCAACTACATCAAGGAAAGGCTTAGCGCGGCATACCCCGTGCTGTATACAGGGGAAATGGGCCGGGCTGCGCATGAGATGATCATCGACTGCAGGCCGTTCAAGAAACAGGGCATAGAAGTTTCCGATATCGCCAAAAGGCTGATGGACTACGGCTTCCACGCACCGACCGTTTCCTTCCCGGTACCCGGTACGCTCATGATCGAACCCACCGAAAGCGAAAGCCTGGAGGAGCTGGATCGGTTCTGCGATGCCATGTTGTCCATCCGGAGGGAGATCGAAGCGGTCCCGGACGGGGCCAACCCCCTCCTGAAGAACGCGCCGCACACCCTGGAAATGGTCACGGCCGACACCTGGGAATATCCGTATTCCAGGACGGAAGCGGCCTATCCCCTCCCCTGGATCCTGGAGAATAAATTCTGGCCGAGCGTCCGCCGCGTAGACGATGCCTATGGCGACCGGAATCTGATTTGCACCTGTACGCCGCTGGAGTTGTATGCCGAGGAAACCGAAAGCTGAGCCCGGATATGTACAAGCACTACCCCGCCAAACGGTACCGCATTACCATGGAATTCCTGAAAAAGCATGTGCCTTCCGGTAGTGCAGTCCTGGACCTGGGCGTGCCCAACCCCTTTTCCGAATTGATGGAGGCCGAAGGGTATCAGGTGCGAAACACCGGAGGCGAGGACCTGGACCTGGACCTGGATACCGTACGCGGCAGCTCCGAACAGGTGGTTACGGCTT
>JBNKHB010000447.1:0-1546 GCA_050290125.1 Robiginitalea sp. | reverse complement strand
GCTGGTCGTGGTGATCAGTTCGGTCTTCATCAAATCCCGGATCCCGGTCTGATAAATGGCCGGATCCCCTGCCAGGTGGGCCACATCCTTCCAGCTGAGCATCCCGCTTAATTCATTCCGGTTGTTCAATACCGGCAGGTGGTGAAAGCCATTCCAATCCATCATCCGTACGACCAGGGCAGCGCTGTCGTCTTCTTGTGCGGTAATGATGCGCGTACTCATCAGGTCGCCTACGGTGGGGTGGCGCCCCTCTGATCCTTGCTCACTGCGGCAAACTTGTTTCCAGGCGTCTACCGTATACCCTTTTCGGGAGCGTTCGTGCATGCAGGCGGTGAGCATGCGCAGCGCCACCGGTTCGCTGTGCTCCCGACGCAGCTTGCGATAGGCCTGCACCGTCCATTCGGCGCCGTTCTGAGTGGCCAAACGATTCTGGATAATGGTCAGATAGCGATCCGCATCTTCCTGTGACACACCTAACCTCGAAAGCCCTTTGTATGCCAGCGGCAGGAAGAAATTTAGCATGAGTTCCCGGGTGGGAACGATCTTGCCGTCCCAGTGGAACTGCGCCGCCATCCCATAGCGGGCGGCGTTGAAAAAGTTCTTTTTGGCATCCCGAAAATCCATCTTTTCATGAATGGCGTCCCAGTCCCTGGGCCTTCCGGTCATAACGCCCACCCACAGCATGAGGTTGGCGATCTCGTCTGCCGTAGTAGGTCCCGAAGGCAGGTAGCGGCATTCGATCCGCAAATGGGGATTGCCTCCCCCCCTGCCATAGCAAAGCCGGTTCCAGGGATACACCGTTCCGTTGTGCAGATTTAAGGCGGAGAGTTTGGGGATCTTGCCTGCGGCGAGTTGCTGCAGGCTGTCCTCAGGTTCAAATTCGGTGGAGATCAGGCTTCTGAAACGCGCGATGGTCTGTTTGTAAAAGTCGGAAGGGGTGCCCCTTACCCAGCCCGTCCCGAAGCCCACCCTGGGCTCCCTGCGGTTCAGCAAAAAGGTGCTTTTTCGGGTGTCCACGCTTTGGGTGAACAGGGCGATCCGCGTCTCCTCCCATAGTTCCTGGCCCATCAGCATGGGCGAGTTTGCGCACACGCTTAAAATGGGGCCGGCAATGGCCTGTGACCAGTTGTATGTGTCCTGGAAATCGGCGGGGTCCAGCTGCAAATGCGCCTGAAAACTGGTGTTGCACCCTTCATACATGATGTCCTTGTGGTGCAGGTTCAATTCATCCACCCCTTTGATGTGCAATTCCAGGTCAGCGGCCCGCACCCTTCGGATCGCGTCGTTCAGGATCACATAGCGGTCCTGGGGAGTCATGTACGCCTCCTTCATGTGCCTGGGCTTGATGGTGGGCAGGATGCCGGTAAGGACTATCTTATTGCGGAATTTGTCCGCCGCCGCCTGGGAGCGGTCGAGCAGCTCATTCAGCTGGCGGTGCATCTCAGAGAAGCATTTTCCTTCCAGAGGCCTTGGGTCCAGGTTGATCTCCAGGTTATAGCGCGTCAATTCCGAGGTCAGGTGCGGGTCCGCGATCTCCGGCAGGATC
>JBNKHB010000446.1:0-1554 GCA_050290125.1 Robiginitalea sp. | reverse complement strand
GGCCCTGCCCTTCTTCAACGCGCTGTCCGGAAAGAACTACGAAGGGATGCAACTCCTGCAGCCCGGAGTGTTGGTTTTTTTAGCCGGGCTTACCCTGTTGATCACGGTGCTGGCCGGTGGGTACCCCGCCTTCTATATGTCCAGGTTCCGGCCGGTCCACGCCCTTAAAAAGGGATTCCGGCCCAATGGCAAGAAATCGCTCCGCGGCGGATTGGTGGTCTTCCAGTTCGCAATATCCATATGCCTGATCATTGCCACCCTGGTAGTTAGCGCCCAAATGAAATACATCCGGGACAAAGACCTGGGCTACGACCGGGAGTCGGTGCTGGTGGTTCGCAATGCCGGGCTCCTGGGGGCAGACCAGGATGCCTTCAGGACTGAATTGCAGCGCGACTCCCGCATAGAGCACATTACTAAGTCGGCTTACCTGCCGGCCGGTCCCAGTGACAATAGCATTGCCACCATCCAATCCCGGCGCGATCCGGAGCTGACCCTCCGGACCAACGTCTACCATGTGGATGAAGAATATTTGCCCACACTTGGAATGGAATTACTGGCCGGGCGGAATTTCTCACCGGAATTCGGGAAGGAGGAAGGGCATGTGATCGTCAACGAAACTGCTGTATCCAGAATTGGCCTGGGACCGGATCCGATTGGAAAGACCTTTGTGGAACACGCGGACCTGGAAGGCGGTCGCACCCCGCTCACCGTAATTGGCCTGGTACGCGATTTCCACGCCCGGTCGCTGCATGAGCCCATTGAACCGCTCATTATGCGGTATAACCCGTATACAGGCATCATCCTGAGGACCCGCACCACAGACCTGCCCGGCCTGATCGCGGATCTCGGCGCACGCTGGGACACTTTCGAAACGGGCGAACCCTTCACCTATGATTTCCTGGATACCCTGTACAGCGAAACCTACGTCAAGGAAACGCGAATGAACGCTGTCCTGAGGATCTTTGCGTTCCTGACCATTTTTGTGGCCTGCCTGGGCCTGTTCGGCCTGGTCACCTTTACGGCACAGCGCCGGGTAAAGGAGATCGGGATCCGGAAAGTGCTGGGTTCCTCCGTGTTCAGTATCGTACAAATGCTCTCCCGCGAATTCCTGCGGCCGGTACTGCTGGCCATGGTCATCGCCTTTCCGCTGGGCTACTACCTGATGGAGCAGTGGCTCCGGGATTTTGCGTACCGCATCCAGATCGAATGGTGGATGTTCCTGGCAACAGGGATCATTACCCTGCTTATTGCGCTGATTACCACTGGATACCAGAGCCTGATGGCGGCCATGGCCAACCCGGTCAATAGTTTACGCACAGAATAATCATCAATCAAAACTCGAACGGTCATGTTTAAGAATCATCTGAAAATTGCCTGGAGGAATCTCAGCAAGAACCGCTCCTATTTCCTGATCAACGTTTCGGGGCTCTGCGCTTCGCTGCTGGCCGCCTTTATGATCCTGCTTTGGGTGCAGGACGAATACCGTACTGACAACTTTCACACCAAAGGGGAACAGATCTTCCGTGCCAAGCGCACCATCCCGCTGGAAGGAGG
>JBNKHB010000445.1:0-1558 GCA_050290125.1 Robiginitalea sp. | reverse complement strand
AAAGCAGGTTCATATTGTCGCGGACGATCTGGGCCGGGGACACTTCCTCCGGGGTAGTGACCGAACCGTTGAGCTGGCTATTCCCCCAGGAAAGGAGGTTGTTCAGCGTAAAATAGATATGATCAACGTCCTGGCGGAGTTTGGGAATAAAGCCCAGGAATTCCTCCCTGGCCACGTCCCCCTCCCGGAACATTTGCAACAATCCTTGCAGGGCGGCAATAGGCCCGCGCAGATCATGCCCGATGATGGAGAAAAGTTTGGTCTTTGTCTCATTGTTGGCCTGCAATTCCGCCTTGCGTTTTTCAAGGAGGTCCTTTTTGGCTCCTAATTCCTTTGCCAGGCGTTTTTGCAGCTTTTTAGAGCGATTCACCAGATAAATGATGACCACGGAAATGAGCAGCATTACCCAGCCGATGCGGATGTAACGCTTTTGCTGGGCCAGGGCTAATTCATTGGCCTCCATCAGGGCGGCCTTCTGCCTTTCGTATTCGGTTTTGGTCTTATGCAGTTTCAGCGCCTGGCGGTTCTCACTGCGCGCAAGGGAATCCGAGAGCGTCTGGAAGAGTTCGTGGTAGACCAGGGCCGTGGCGTAATCCTCATTGCGCTTGTGGATCCGGTACAGGGTTTGGGCGCAGTTTCGCGTGCCTTCCACAAAGTGGATCTTCTGGCTCACTTTCAGGGCCTCGGTGGCGTAGATGTTGGCCAGGCTATCGCTTCCCTGCCCGAAATGAGCTTCGGCCATACCGTTCAACAGGTCAATGCGGGAACGGTCGTCATCCAATTGCTGGTGGAGCATTTCGCCCTGGCGATACCAATATAGGGCCCATTTGAAGTTGGATTTTTTAAGGTATACCTTACCCTTGGTCTCATAAGCGTATGCAAGCCAATCCAGAATACGGTGCTCCTCAAAGATGTCGATGCTCTGGTTGATATTGAACATGGCGTATTCCAATTGGCCCATGTCCGCGTAAACCGATGCCAGGTTGCTCATGGTTTCCGCCCGGAAGATATCGTTATCAATGGTATCGTTTAGCCGCTTGACCTTCTTGTAGTAGGTCAGCGATTCCTCGTAGTCCTTCTGATCGGCATAGAGGTTGGCGATGTTTTCGTTCAAAATGGATTGCATATCCAGATCTCCGATATGTTCAGCCAGTTCCAGGGCGGCCAGATAGCCGTTAAGTGCCCCGCCGATATCGCTTTTATAGGCATATTCCCCGGACAAATTGTTCAGAAGCCGGAGTTGCAGGGCTTCGTCGGCAATAACTTTGGAAAGTGTGAGCCCCTTTTGGTAGAATTCGATAGCCTTATCCGTATTGCCCCGGTCCGAATGATAATCCCCCAAACGCATGAAGGCGCTGCATTCGCCTTTCTGATAGGCGGCCTGCTGGCTGAGTTCCAGGGCACGGCTGGCCAGGTTCAGGAGGCTGTCGGCCTGGTAGAAGCGCATTTCCGCGGCCAGTTCGGTAATCCGGTTGATGTAGGCGGTGTCCCTGGGAGAGAAGCCGGGCGCCTCCTCGAGGCTGCGTATCCGGTCGAGCAACTCCTCTCGGGGATTGCT
>JBNKHB010000444.1:0-1566 GCA_050290125.1 Robiginitalea sp. | reverse complement strand
TGATAAATCCGACCACAAAGCCGACGCCGACCAGTAAGAGGTAATGATACCAGGCATCCATTCCGGCAAAAGTACATTTTCTGGTCGTAATTCGGTTCATCCGGCCCCTTGATGCCGATGAGGGCTTGCCGGCGTTCTAAAGGTTTGCATCAAGCGGTCCCAGAAAGTGAAATACAGCCCGTAATTCCCACGGGAACGCCGGTGGTGCCAGTCGTGCAGGTCCGGGGAGTACGAAAAGCCAGCCGTTCGCATTGGGATTAACTTAAATCCAAGGTGGATATAGACGTCATATAGCGTCATCGCCGACAAAAAGGCGATAAAGGCATAATAATGCCAGGGGATGATAAATACGATCAGCGGAATGATACCCATCGAGAGGACAGCTTCGGCAGGGTGAAACGCAAAAGCGCACCAGGGCGAAGGATTGCGGAAGGCGTGGTGGGTCCGGTGTGTCCACTTATAAAATACCCGGTGGTGCATCAGGCGATGAGTCCAGTAAAAATAGGCGTCGTGCAGCAGGATCATCGCCACAAAACTCAGGCCTAGATACAGCCAGCCGAAGTCCTCCACCCGGGCATATCGCAAGGTTCTGTCCTCCAGGATCCATCCCAGGAAGAACCAGGCACCGGCTGAATAAATCAGCAGGCTGCGGAGGGAATACGCGATCTCCTTTCGGATTTGCCGGGAAGAAGGATATGCTGCCTGTAGTTTCCTCCGCTTCCAGTTTTCTGCTTTAGGACCGTAGAAATAGAGATAGGGAATGCCGGCCATCAGCAGATACCTGAGGAAAATGACCCCTGTAACCCCCACCCAAAGCGCTTCCCTGCTCCAATTGCTCAATTCCATGATGCGGCTTGTTGGCAGGCCGACCCGTCCATTCGGCCGAGAACTTCCTGCAGTTCAACTTCATTGAGATTGCCATAGCTCCGCTGACAGTACGGGCAGGCCTGTACATTCCCGGCGGCATCGATATGCACCCCGCGGGAACCGGCCCCGAAGCAACCCGCCCGGCGCTGGTAATAGCCGTGATAGCTGATGATCGGATACCCTGCACCCTCGCGCGTAAAGTTGAGGCGCGTAAATACGGACTCGGCCATTTCCACCGCTTCCCTGCCCAGGGCCACGCTTCGGCCCCGAAAGTGCCCGACGGCTTTGGGTTCCAGGAACTGGACAAAATGCACCCCCAGACTGCGGGCATGGGCCATATAGGCCATCAGCCATTCTTCTGTACAGTTTGCATCCTCCAGACAGACCGACAGCGCTACTACAAGACCTTCTTCAAGTGCATTCCCGGCGGCCCGAATTGCCCAGGCATAAGCTTCGGTATTCCCGCGAAAATCGTTGTGGCTCCCTTCCCTGTAGTGATCCAGGCTAATAAAACACCCGCTTAGCCCGGCGTGCCGAAGGCGTCGGCACTTTTCGCGGTCCAGGTGATAACCGGACGTATTGATCCAGGTAGTGATCTCCGGACTTGCCAATGCGACCAAGTCCTCGAGCAGGTTGAGCCGCATCAGGGGTTCACCCCCGGTGAAGTACAATTGGCCAACCCCGGATATCCGGAGTTTT
>JBNKHB010000443.1:0-1567 GCA_050290125.1 Robiginitalea sp. | reverse complement strand
GATCAGGGGATAGCCAAAAAGATGGATGGCTCGCCGATGAAGTACGCTCAGCATCCTGCCGACCCGAGTCTCAAGAACGATGAATTTTGGGCTTACGGGGGCGACTTTGGCGATCAGCCCAATGATGGAGCCTTCGTGATCAATGGATTGGTCGGGCCAGACAGGATTCCACACCCTCATTACTACCAGGTGCAGAAAGTCTACCAGTCGATTGATTTTAAACTGGAAGATACCAGCCCGCTCCTGGTGGAGATAGCAAATCACTACGACTTTGTTTCCACTGACAGGTTCGACTTCGTATATGAATTACTTGTGGATGGCCAGATAGCGGAAAAAGGACTGCTGAATCTACCACCGGTCCCTCCGGGACAAGCGACAACGGCTTCGGTTGATAACCTTAAGGAATACCAGGCCCGCGACGGCGAAATTATCCTGAACCTATATGCCCGCTTAAAGGAACCGGCGCTGTGGGCCGAAACGGGATTTACTGTGGCCCGGGAGCAGTTTGTCCTGAAATCGGTTGTAGCCCGGAAGATTGAGGCCGAGGGCAATACTCCCGATGTGGATGAAACACAGTCGACAATCAAAGTGAAGGCGGGGAGTTCCGAATTCGGGTTTGACAAGAGAAACGGAGCATTGATCAGCTGGCAAATGGGAAATGCAGAACTGTTGAGGGGAGAACTGGAGCCCTATTTCTGGAAACCTGCGAACGACAACCAAAAAAGGAACGGATATAATCAACGGCTGGAAAAATGGAAAAATGCCGCAGATACTCGCCGGGTAGAGAATGTCCTGGTCGAAAAGGCCCCTGGTTTGGCGATTATCGCCTTCGATATGAAGCTTCCAGACATTGGAGCCACGTATCAGTTGACCTATTCCGTGAGCGGAGCCGGCAGATTGCAGGTGGAAGCGGCTTACAAGCCGGAGTCTGGCGACATTCCGCTGATGCCAAAGTTTGGGATGCGGATGAGATTACCTTCGGACCTGAACCTGATCAAATGGTATGGACGCGGAGCTGTTGAGAACTACCCTGACCGCAAAACCGGCAGCCTCATCGGAAGACACGAGTCGAAACTCGAAAATTTTGTAACGGATTATATTGCGCCCCAGGACAATGCCAACCGCAGCGACGTGCGATGGTTTTCCCTCTCGAGGAAAAGCGCCGAAGGCATCAGGCTCACCGGTCTACAGCCACTTTGCTTCCGTGCCTGGCCGTATACTGAAGACGACCTGCAAAAAGCCAGCCATCCGTATGAGCTGCCCGATCGCGATTTTATAAACCTGAATGTCGACTTGAATATTCATGGAGTCGGCGGCAACGACAGCTGGGGCGCCAGAACACTGGACAAATACACGCTTCCGGGAGACGAGCCCTACTATTACGGCTTTATCCTGGAATTTGCAGATGCCAAGAAGAACTAATTAAACATTAGTGCCATTCCAGCGAATGGCACTTAAGTTAAGGCCCGACGCGGCAATTTCGGAGATGGGAAACGCAAAGCGTACCCAACAAGATCGCGAAAAAAAAGCGGCGTCTAGGCGTCTAGTAGTGGTGACGATAGGTCAG
>JBNKHB010000442.1:0-1572 GCA_050290125.1 Robiginitalea sp. | reverse complement strand
TCCTTCAGCCGGACCTTTTGCGGAAGTTGCAACCGACTGCGCGTAACGGCAACCGGGGACCTGATTACCTGTTTGTACGGCAAGCCGGTGGCCAATATCCGCGAAGCGCTCCGGAGTTCCGAAGACCCCATGGCGGTGCGGGAAATGATCGTAAAGGCCATAGGCTCCCGGGCAAAGGACGGTTTTGAGGCACAGGAAGCAACCGGTACCATTTTCGGAAGTTCAATGACCTCCATAGGCGGCTGATTCTCCGCTAAAACTGGCATATGGCAGAAACAACACCACTTTACGGGCTGGTCCTTGCCGGAGGCAAAAGCAACCGCATGGGGCGTGATAAGGGCCTGATTGCCTATCACGGCCTGCCACAAAGGGAGCATCTGTATCGGATGCTGCAGCCGTTTTGCGAGCGGGTGTATCTGAGTGTACGTGCCGAGCAGGAGGATGAACTCGGCACCGGAATGGATTACATAGTGGATGAAGACCTGTACCGGGGGCCGTTCAACGGCCTGCTCTCCGCGCATCACCGGCATCCGGGTGTCGCGTGGTTGGTACTGGCCTGCGACCTGCCGCTCATGGATACGGATGCATTGGAACGATTGATTGCCTCAAGGGATCCCTCCAAAATCGCCACTGCCTATGCCACCCGGAGCAGCGGCCTGCCGGAACCCCTGGCGGCCATTTGGGAATCCCACGGTCTGCGCCTGGCAGAACAGCACATGAAGACCGCAACTTCCAGTTGCCCGCGCAAATTCCTGCTGAATTCGGACATCCGGCTCGTGGAAGCTGAGGATGACGGGGTGCTTGCCAATGCCAACGATCCGGAAGAGTATCGGATCATACGGGAAAAGCTAAGCCTTTTATGAAAAACGAACGCTACAAACGTCAGATCCGTCTCAAAGGTTTTGGTACGGCCGGCCAGCAGGCACTTAATAAGGCATCTGTGCTCATAGTGGGTGCAGGCGGACTTGGCATTCCGGTTGCACAGTACCTGAATGCCATGGGGGTAGGCCGTCTGGGCCTGTTGGATGGCGATGTAGTGGAGGAAAGCAACCTGCACCGGCAACCTGCTTACGGTCCGGAAAGCGTTGGACGTACCAAAGTAAGGGAATTGGCTCGCTGGTTGCAATCCCAGAATCCGGATACCCGCCTGGATATCCTCGATACCTTCCTGCATGCAAGCAATGCCCTGGAGGTGATCAGGCCCTATGACCTGGTTATTGATGCGACCGATAACCTTACCACCCGATACCTGATCGACGACGCCTGTCTGATTCTGGATAGGCCTTGGATTTACGGGGCATTACACGGTTTTGAAGGGCAACTCAGCGCACTGAATTACGAGGGCGGCCCTACCTACAGATGCCTGTTCCCGAATCCTCCCGGAGACGGAGAAATTCCGGATTGCAACACGATGGGAACACTGGGTGTGCTGCCCGGGATCATGGGAAACCTCCAGGCGCTGGAAGCGGTAAAATTGCTCTGCGGGATGGATGGCATCCTAAGTGGCAGATTATTGATATACGATGCGCTGGCCCAGGAGATCCGCCATATATCATTTAACAGGGATCCGAA
>JBNKHB010000441.1:0-1578 GCA_050290125.1 Robiginitalea sp. | reverse complement strand
GAGGCTTTTACTCCGCTATTGGCTGAAGGAGCAGACGCCTCGTTCGCGGCAGGTGCATTTTCACGTTCGATCGTAAAGCCGCCGTCTTTTTTTTCTTTACCACCACAGCTCAAAGTAAAGAGCGCCAGGCAGAGCGGTAGTATTTTCCAAATGGGTTTCATAGGAGGAATTGTTATAGTTTTACGCAAATGTAGCGGCCCTGATAGGCCAAATCGATGACATATGTCATAAAAAGGATAAAAATATCTTTTAATCTTTACAACCTTAAATTACGCCCAGCTGGATGCTTTCGAAATCTTCTAAATACGCCATCAAAGCGGTGATCTATCTCGCCGTTAATTCCAATAAGGACAATAAGATTCTGGTACGGGATATGTACAAGGAGGTGAAGGTCTCGGAAACCTACCTGGCCAAACTCATGCAGATGTTAGCCAGGCAAAAGATCATCAGCTCCACTAAGGGCAGGGGAGGTGGGTTCTACCTGACCGAGGAGAATATGGACAAAACCCTGCTGGACATTGTTCGCGCAATCGACGGTCTGGACGGACTCACCTCCTGTGTTTTGGGTATTTATGATTGCGACGTTAGCAACCCCTGCGTCCTTCATAATTTGGTGGGCTCCAGCAAATCCGAATTCTTCAGGGTGTTGGACAGTACATCGCTCAACACGGTAGTAAGCCAGGTGCGGCGCGGCAACCTAACCTTTCCGTTATGAGCAAGGGCGGCAAGGGAAAACCTTGCACGCGCATGTGTAAATAATCCTATCTTTAGGGAATGCCCGCCTGCCCCCGGCGCGGCTTCACCAAATTTCATTTTATATGCATTCCAGAAGAAAATTTATCGAAAAGATAGGGGTGTCCGCGGTTGGCCTGCCCCTGGTGGCTCCGTTTACCGACCCGATGGCCGTCCTGCGATCGCCTGCAGAGGGACCTGTCCTTCGCGTGGCCATAATGGGATTGGGCAGCTACGGTACCCGGGTGGCGGAAGCCATGCAGTCCTGTTCAAGGGCAAAACTCACCGGGCTCATCAGCGGGACTCCTTCCAAAATTACCGCCTGGCGCGCCAAATACGGTATCCCGGAGAAGAATTGCTACAACTACGAAAACTTCGACGCTATTGCGGACAATCCGGATATCGATGCGGTGTATATCATCACGCCCAATGCACTCCACTGCCCGCAGGCAAAACGGGTTGCTGCGGCCGGCAAGCATGTGATTTGCGAAAAACCGATGGCCCTGAACGCAGAAGAGGGCCAGCAGATGGTGGATGCCTGCAAAGCGGCCGGCGTGAAGCTCCTGATCGGATATCGCATGCATTTTGAACCCAAGACACTGCATGTGGTGCGGATGCGAAAGGCGGGGGATTTTGGCAAAATCATGTTCTACCAGGGGCAATGCGGTTTCCGGATTGGGGATCCGAACCAGTGGCGGCTGGACCCGAAATTGGCCGGAGGGGGCGCTATGATGGATATCGGAATCTACGCCATCAACGGGTCCCGGTATTTTATTGGGGAGGAACCCATTTGGGTCACTGCCCAGGAGACCAAAACGGATCCGGTAAAGTTTAAGGAGGGCGTGG
>JBNKHB010000440.1:0-1578 GCA_050290125.1 Robiginitalea sp. | reverse complement strand
CAGGGGCGTGAAGACCTGGCCGGGCCCGAACTGGCCCAGGTAGCCGTACTGGAGCGCTTTTTGCCGGCCCAGCTCTCCGAAGCTGAGGTCGAAAAGGCCGTGGCTGCCATCGTGGCCAAGCTCGGCGCCTCCGGCATGCAAGACATGGGCCGGGTTATGGGCATGGCCACCAAGGAATTGGCCGGGGCCGCCGACGGTAAGGCCATTTCGGCCGTGGTACGCCGGCTTTTGTCGCAGTAGGCCTCATCCGGTTTCCGACAAAGGTTATGTTTTCTAAGATTCAGCTGAAGAATCTGATACTACTTTGATATTGCCTCGCTCCCGGGGCTACTGCATAGGGTGTGCCCAATTTTTTATATAGCTTCCCTGGCTTCTGGCTGAGATGAGGAATAAGGAGAATACCCTTCATTAAGAAAGGCACCGCGTCCCCTTTGGATCTCCAATTGGCTTGAAACCAGAATATTTTATATCTTATCCCGTGTTCGATGCGCAATTGCCCGTTCCCTCCCTGGCATATGCAGGCTCAATAATCGGGATAAATGATATTTTACCGTACAGCTACCTTCCAGGATAATGGGCCATTATTGGAGTTGACCCGTTCTGTAGGTATGTCCGGGACCATTGCCATTCGCACCGACCGGGACCCCGATTTTTTCGGGCTCATGGCACTGAGGGGCCCCAGCACGGTCTATGTGGCGGTGGACGGTGAACAGATAGTAGGTTCTATCTGCGTGTCCAGGGAAGAGGTCTATGAGAGCGGTGCCCGTAGTCTCCTGTATTACATAAGCGATTTTAAAGTACATCCCGAATATCGCAAAAGGGGCATCGGCCTCCAACTGACTTGCCAAGTGGTCGATTTCCTCGAAGAGAACCAGGCCGACCTGGCCTTGCTCCACGTAGCCCATGGTAACAAAAGGCCATTTGTATTCTTTCGAAACCGGGAGCACTATCCCGATTTTGAGAATATAGGCACTTTCCGGGTGATTCAATTCCTGGGTACAGGCAAGAAGATTCGCGGAGTTTCCGCAATTCGGGAATTGAACCCCAATGCCGATGTGCTGGGCTTCCTGAACGATTTTTACCGCACGCGTCAACTGGCACGGGTAGTCACGGCGGAAGATCTTGAAAACGTGAAAATATTTGCCTGGGGCGATCCAAAGGAACCACAGGCTATACTCTGCCTGCAGGATACAGAAGCATACAAACGACATGTTGTACTCAAATTGCCTCTTGTGATTCGGGGAATGGTCTCGTTTCTAAATCTGATCCGTCCCATTACCCGTTCAACCCGGCTACCCCGAATTGGAGAGCCTATGCGCATGCTGTATATCAAATACCTGGCAGCCCCGATTCCGGACCGCCGTATGATCCGGGCTTTGATCCAGCAGGCCAGACAGGAGGCCCATAAGGGATCCTATGCTTTCGTTTCCCTGGGGTTGCATGAGCGGGATCCGCTGATCAGGTATTTGCCCGGCCTCTACCGCATTGTTTTTAATTCCACCGGGATGTTGGTGAGCATGAAAAGGAACACAGAGGTCATGTCTCGGGTTCATACCGGTATCCCCTTTAAAGATTTTT
>JBNKHB010000439.1:0-1607 GCA_050290125.1 Robiginitalea sp. | reverse complement strand
AGGTGATTTGGTTCCAGGTGCTTGCGTAGAAGGGCGCTACCCGGTTCAGGGTCTCCTTTAGCTGGACGATATCCACCTTGGGCCCGTCGGAAAAAATATTCTGCAGCTCCTCGGCCTTGGCATCAAAGAAGGTCTGGATCAGGAAGGCGTTCGGACGGCGCTGGATAAGGGTTTCAAATAACCGCAGGGATCCCGCGATGATCTGCTTGCCGGTGCTGTTGTTGTCCGCCAGAATATCCAATCCTTTGCGGTGATAGTTGTATAGCGCAATTCGGTATTCCCTAAAAGTATTGGAGAGCAGGTTGTCCACCAGCTGGAAGCGTGTGCGGTTGTCAGTGGCTGTCTGGCCCCAACCCGGGAAGTTGCTCCCCTGTGCCTGGGTAACGATGGCCCTGGCCTGCTGAAAATACTCGTTGCCGCCTTCCAGCTGAAAGGTATCCGCATCCAGCCCCAGCATGATGTAGGCGTAATAAGCCACCACGCCCACAAGATTGGAACTGAAAGTATTCTCGTTGAATACCAGCGGCTGAAACTCTATGTATTCGAAATTGAACTGGTCGTCCTTATAGTTAAATACCGGGCTCTCATAGGAGGTATTGAACACGGGGCGGGAAGATTGCAGCTGAATAGTGGCTTCAAAACGATTGGACTCGTAGGCGGTAACGGTGATGAACATCCTGCAGTTGACGCGCTCGTTCTCCCTGTAGACACGGTCGGTCCATCGCGTTTTATTCACGAACTCGGTGAGGGAACGTTCCAGGGTACGGAAGATCTGTTGATTGGTCTGGGATACCTGGTTGGAATTGACCGTAACGGTACAGTTCAATTCCTGGCCATAGCCGCCGAACATTCCCGCAAGCAGGAGCAGCGGCAGCAAGTACTTAATCGCCGAGCCTTTTCTGGATCTCATGAAGGATATCTTGTGCAACTTCCGCCTTGGTTTTTAATTCAAACGGCGTTACGCCGGAATTCTTGTCTATAAAACTGATTTTATTGGTGTCGCCGCCAAAACCCGCACCTTCGTCCTCAAGGGTGTTCAGCACGATGGCATCGAGGTTCTTGCGCTGGAGCTTGGCCAGGGCATTTTCCTGTCCGTTCTCCGTTTCCAGGGCAAACCCCAGCACAAATTGCCGTTTTTTTTGCGCGGCCAGTGTCTGGATGATGTCCGGATTCCTGACCAGTTCCAGCTGTAACGTCTCCGCGTCTTTCTTCAGTTTCTGGGTTGCCTGCTGTTTCGGGCGGTAATCCGACACGGCTGCAGCACCGATAAGTATGTCCGCTTCCGGAAAGAATTCCGTTGCCTTCTCCAGCATTTCCAGGGCAGTTTCCACACGGAAAAGCCGGACCCCGCTGTGCCGGATTTCCTGATGCCCCGGGCCGCTGATCAGAAAGACCTCGGCACCCATTCGGGCAGCTGCCCGGGCCAGTTCAAAGCCCATTTTGCCGCTGGAACGGTTACCGATAAAGCGCACAGGGTCAATGGCCTCAAAGGTTGGCCCGGCAGTGATCAATACCTTCTTCCCTCTCCATGGCGCACGGTTCCGGAGGCTGGATTCCAGCCGGCTCATAATTTCCTCCGGCTCGGCCATCCTCCCCTCGCCTTCAAG
>JBNKHB010000438.1:0-1609 GCA_050290125.1 Robiginitalea sp. | reverse complement strand
AAGAATTCCCTGGAAGCGGTGGTCCCCATCGCGGCGCGCCTTGCCCATTGCGGGGAGCCGGCCCTGGAAGCCCTGGCCGCGCGCCTGGACGATTGCGGCGAGCTGCGGGAAAAGATCAAGGCCTGTTTGCTGGAAGAAGCCCCTGCAACGGTCGGCAAGGCCGATGCCATAGCGCCGGAATACTCGGAAGAACTGGACGAATTGCGCTCCCTGGCCCACTCCGGCAAGGATTACCTGGACCAGATGCTGGCGCGCGAATCGGAGGTCACGGGGATCACTTCCCTGAAGATCGCTTCCAACAATGTCTTCGGCTACTACATTGAGGTTCGCAATGCCCATAAGGACAAGGTACCCGAAGGTTGGATCCGGAAGCAGACCCTGGTAAATGCCGAACGCTACATTACCGAGGAGCTGAAAGAATACGAAGCAAAGATCCTGGGGGCCGAAGAGCGCATCCTGGAACTGGAGCAACAGTTGTTCGCCCAGCTGGTGGTATGGATGCAGGAATACATCCCTCCGGTACAGGAGAACGCCCGTGTGCTGGCCGAGCTGGATTGCCTCTCGGGCTTTGCCCAGCTGGCCGTGGAGCGCAACTACGTGCAGCCCGAGATGACCGACGGCACCGAATTACGGATCACTCAGGGGAGGCACCCGGTGATCGAGCGCCAGCTGCCGCCTGGCGAGCCCTACATCCCGAACGACCTTTGGCTGGACCGGGAGCAGCAGCAGATGGTGATGATCACCGGGCCCAACATGAGCGGGAAATCGGCCATCCTGCGGCAGACGGCGCTGATCGTGCTGCTGGCGCAGATCGGCAGTTTCGTGCCGGCCGAAGCCGCTACTCTTGGGGTGGTGGACAAGATCTTTACCCGGGTGGGCGCCAGCGACAATATCTCCATGGGGGAATCCACCTTTATGGTGGAGATGAACGAGGCGGCTGCCATCCTCAACAACCTGTCGGACCGCAGCCTGATCCTGCTGGACGAGATCGGAAGAGGTACCAGTACCTACGACGGGATCTCCATCGCCTGGGCCATCGCCGAGTACCTGCACGAACACCCGGACCGGCCCAAGACCCTGTTCGCCACCCACTACCACGAACTCAACGAGATGGCCGCCCAGTTCCCTCGCATCCGCAATTACAACGTGTCGGTAAAGGAATTGAAGGACAATGTGCTCTTCCTGCGCAAGCTGGAACCGGGGGGCAGCCAGCACAGCTTTGGGATCCACGTGGCCCGGATGGCGGGCATGCCGCAGCAAGTGATCCGCAAATCGGAAAAGATCCTGGCCCAGCTGGAAAAGTCCCACGCCGGGGAGGAACTCACCGAGGGCCTGCAAGCTGTCCGAGAGGATATGCAATTGAGTTTCTTTAACCTTGACGACCCGCTGCTGGAGCAGATCAAGGAAGAGATCCTGGACCTGAATATCGACCAGCTGACCCCGGTGGAGGCGCTGATGAAGCTTAACGAGATCAAGCGATTGCTCACCGCCAAGAAGCGGGCGAGCTCCTGACCCTGGCGACGCTGAATATCCGGGTCGCTTCCTACCCTATCCCCCGCCGTTCGGGAACCCTTTCAGGACGGGTACTGCATCGGAGTTCGTATGGTTT
>JBNKHB010000437.1:0-1617 GCA_050290125.1 Robiginitalea sp. | reverse complement strand
GGTCCTCGTTCTGCACATCGGCCTTATCCAGCAGGCCCAGCCCCAAGAGTTCCGAGGTCATTACCTTGCCAACTTCCTTGTGGTATTCCTTCCAGAGGGTGCCGGGCACCAGCATGGCTGTGGCTTCGTCTTTTACGCGTAGCACGGCGTCGTATGCCTCGCGCTGCCGCTTGGTAAAGCGCCCACTTACCGGGATGGTGCGGGTCATGTCGCTGGAGTAGTTGGCGTATTCGGCCGCCACGTCCATGAGCAACAGGTCCCCCTCCTGGCACTGCTGGTTGTTCTCGATGTAGTGCAGCACGTTGGCGTTATTCCCGGAGGCGATGATGGGCGTATAGGCAAAGCCTTTAGAGCGGTTCCGCACGAATTCGTGCAGGTACTCCGCCTCGATCTCATATTCCCAAACGCCGGGCTTCACAAAATCCAGGATCCGGCGGAAACCTTTCTCGGTTATCCCGCAGGCGGTTTGCATCAGGGCGATCTCCTCGGGCTCCTTTACCCCGCGGATCTCCTGCAGGATCGGGTTGCTTTTGGCCACCCGGTGCGCCGGGAATTTTTCCTTGGTGGCCTTGATAAAGCGGTCCTCCCGGGTCTCGGTCTCCACGGATTGCCGGTAGTGCTCGTTCGTGTTGAAGTAAATGGTGTCCGCCTCGGTCATCAGGTCAAAGAACACCTTGTCAAAATCCTTCAGCCAGTACACGGTCTTGATACCGGAGACCGCAAAGGCGCGCTCTTTGGTCAGTTTCTCCCCTTCCCAAACGGCAATGTGTTCGTTGGTCTCCCGCAGGAAGAGCACCTCCCGGTGCTTTACGTCCACAGCATCCGGAAAGAGCAGCAGGATCGACTCCTCCTGGTCCACCCCGCTCAGGTAAAAGATATCCCGGTGCTGCTGGAAGGGCATGGTGCTGTCCGCGCTGATCGGGTAGATGTCGTTGGAGTTGAAAACGGCCAGGCTTTTGGGCGCCATCTGGGCCATGAACTTTTGCCGGTTTTTGACAAAGAGTTGGTTTTCGATGGGATGGTATTTCATGCGGCTATAGAATTTCCCCAAAGGTAGGGAATCGGGCCGCAAAAAAAAGGGGGGCAAAGCGCCCCCCAAGGTATGTTAGGTTGGTTAATTCCTATTTCATGAAGGCGGTTTTGAGCGCGCCGAACACGGCCATCACTACGCCTCCGCCTACGCCGCCTGCCGCTACGCTCCCCAGGATGGAGGACAGGTCCGTGCCCGCATCTCCGTCTCCCAGGCCCAGCATACTCAGCAGCCAGCCCCCAACGCCACCCCCGATAATTCCGGCCAGGGAATTTCCCAGCACGCCCATCGAAAGGTTCTTCATAATTTTACCGGCGACGTTGCCGCCGACCGCACCCGAAATCAACTGAATGATCAGGGGTAAATACTCCTCCATTTTGGTTAGATTCGTTAGCGTTGAGCGAATAAATTAACAACTTCTTAACGAATCTCGCAATAAAAACACGAGAAATATGCGATCTGTTCAATCCTCTTCCGCCTGTATTTCATTAGGCTTCCGGCGTTTAGCCTTCCTTGTTTTCCTGCTGTCCGTACCGGCCCTTCAGGCGCAGCTACCGGCCACCCCTCCCCTGGCCGTCAAACAGGCC
>JBNKHB010000436.1:0-1622 GCA_050290125.1 Robiginitalea sp. | reverse complement strand
TTGTCGTCCCATACGGAGCGATTACGGATCTCTACCGTGGCCCCTTTTTCGGTATCGGTGGGGAATTGCAGCCAGCGCAGCTGCGCAACGGGCACGGTCAGCTCCACCCAGTAGGCATGGGTACCCACCAGCCTCCCCAGGTTGTCCCCGGGCGTCACCTGGGAACCGACCGTGACGTTCTGGGTGAGGATATGGGCGTCAAAGGGCGCCCGGATGGTGGTCCGATCCAGGTCCAGTTGGGCCTGGGATACGGCGGCCCGTGCCGCCCGGATTCTGGCTTCCACGGCCTGCAATTGCGGCTCGCGCAGCACCAGGGCTTGTTCTTCCGGGGAAAGCGAATCCCCGCCTACCAGGGCCAGGTCCTGTACGGCTACTTTTTGTCGGCCCATTTCCATGTTCAGTTCGGTCTGGGCCTGCATGAGTTCGCTCCTGCGCAGCTCCAGGGTGTTGTGGTAATCGTCCGGCTGGATCTGCAAAAGCACCTCCCCTTTGACCACGAATCCACCGGGGATAAAGGCCGGATCGCGGCGGATCACCTGCCCGCCTACGAGCGGGCTCAGCTGTACGTCTTCCACGGCCCGTACCGATCCGGTGGCGGACAGTACCGGCGTAAAGGTGCCGGACTCGGCGTCCACGGTCTGCACCAGCATGGCCGTCTGCCGGGTGGCAGCCTCGCGCTGGGCGGTGGGCTCAGTGGAGAAGATGAGCAACACGATCAGGGCGCCGGCCCCAAGGATTGCTGCACAGATGATCAATATCTTTTTCGTACTCATGGTGTCGTTTTTGAAGCGGTTAGGTCGGCTTCCCTCCCGGTGGGGAAGGGCCCGGCCAGGGCGCGGTACAGCCCCACGCGGATCTCCAGTTGTTCCAGGCGCGCGTCGATCAGGTCCCGCTTGAGTTGCTGTTCCTGATCCAGCCCCAACAGCACGTCCAGGTACGGGCTCAAGCCGTTCAGGAATTCGTTGCGCAATTGGTTGCTTGTTTTCTCGGCCAGGTCCAGGCGGGTCTCCAGGATGTCCAGGCTTTGGGATTGGGTTTCTTCCCGGATGATGGCATCTTCCACTTCGCGGAAGGCGGTCAAAACGGTCTGGCCGTAATTGTAAATGGCTTCCTGCCGCACGGCTTCGTTCCGATTGGCTTCACGCGAGAGCGCTCCCCCATAAAACAAGGGGGCCAGCAGGTTGCCTCCCAGCGTATAGGCCCATTCCTGGAACAGGTTCTCAAAGTCGTTGGCCCGTTGCTGCCCGCGAAGGCTTAAGGACAGACGGGGGTATTTGGCGCGGACGGCAGAGGCAAAGTCCCGGTCCGCTCCTTGCAAGGTTAGGTAGGCCTGTTGGATGTCCGGACGGCGCCGTACCAGTTCCAAAGGCATACCGGTGGCCGGCAGGGGAGGCAACTCCGGGAATTCCAGGCCCTCCGGCGTTTCCACACCCTGTGGTTGATACCCTAGTAGTACGGCCAGTTGGTGTTCCAGCAGGGCTACGTCCCGGGCGAACAATAAGCGTTGGTTGCGGGTTGATTCCAGCAGCTGTTGCTGGCGCAGGATATCCACGGCCCGAACCTGTCCACCACCAAAGCGGGCGCGGATCAGGCGGAAAAATGTCTTCGTTCGTTTTGATCTG
>JBNKHB010000435.1:0-1643 GCA_050290125.1 Robiginitalea sp. | reverse complement strand
CGATGTCATCTCCGGGCGCAAGGCCTGGATCGAAGACGTGGTAGTGGATCAGGCGGCGCGCGGCCAGGGCTTGGGTCGCCGCATCATGGAAAAGCTTATCCGTATCGCAAAAGAAAAGGAGGCCACGGAAGTACTATTATTTACCGGCCACCACCGAACGCCAGCCATCAAGCTTTATCAAAGCATGGGTTTTACAGAAAAGCAGAGTAAGTTGCTGCGGCTCATGCTCCATCCATAGTAATCAGAAATATGTCTAAGACCCCCGCGTATCCTTCCAAGGTGTATTTAAACGGAACCATCCTGGATGCCTCCGAGGCAAGGATCCCGGTATTTGACCGCGGATTTCTTTTCGGCGACGGCATCTATGAAGTGATCGCCCGTATCAACGGTAGGTTCTTCTATGAGGAGCTGCACTGGGACCGATTGAAGGAATGCCTGCGAAAGATCGACATTGCCTTCGATGCGGACGGACTGCGCAGCGAGGTCCCCGCCTTGTTGGAGGCCTCAGGCCTGCAGGACCGTGACTGCCTGCTCTACATCCAGGTAACCCGTGGCGTGGCGCCAAGACAGCATTCTTTTCCAAAGGACGTCTCCCCCACTGCTCTGATGTACGCCTGGGAAAAGACCCTGCCGCGGATCCCAGAGGGCGCGGCTCGCACCATCACCCGTGAGGACTTCCGTTGGTCGCGCTGCGACATCAAGACCACCTCGCTGCTGGGCAACGTAATGGCCAATGAGACCGCCGTACAAAACGCCTGCTATGAGACCCTGTTCGTAAGGAACCGGGTGGTCACTGAAGCCTCCCACTGCAACGTATTTTTTGTGGTGGGCGATAGCGTATACACCCATCCGGCGGACACCAATATCCTGAACGGGATCTCCCGCCTGATCGTACTGGAACTCTGCGGGGAGCTGGGCATCACCGTCATTGAGCAGGGCATCCCCGTCGGGGAAATCCCCCAGACGGACGAGGCCTTCCTCACCGGTACCAGCACCCAGATCAGCGCCATTGAACAGATCGACGACCATACCTACGGGGCTGCCCCCGGACCGGTTACCCGGCGGCTGCAGGAGGCCTTTGCAAAGCGGAAGGAGGCGGGAGCATAACTGCAAGCACTTCGTCACAGGATGTAAACTTAAAAAGTACGGGGGTACCCACCCCCACCCGCATTCAATTAAAAGCTTAGGTCTGTAACCCCCTTGCATTAACAAGACTTGAAACTGCAAATGGTTTGCACTTCCAACCCTTAAACTGGTTGGAAAAACCGCATGCCACCTGCCGTTACCCTCTCTACCTTTCAATACAAGAACCGCGAATACATCCGAATTGCCTTCCCGTACCACTATGCACTAAAGGAATGTGTAAAAGCCTTTCCCGGTACTCGCTGGAAGTCCGATTGGGGCCACTGGTACCTGCCGGGTTCAAGCGCGCTTTCCGAATTGACCGCTCACCTTCGCAAAGCCGGGTTCGAAGTACAGGGCACAACACAACGGATTCATCCGACCCGGACCATTTCCACACCCAAGGACCATCCGGTTGCCAGCCGATTCCGTGAGTTCCTGGAGGCGCGCCGATACAGCCGCAGCACGCTCCTGGTTTATGGCACCTTTATCCAGCAATTCCTGGCGTTTCTTGGGAATAC
>JBNKHB010000434.1:0-1659 GCA_050290125.1 Robiginitalea sp. | reverse complement strand
CCTACGAGATCATGGCGCTGGAGAATGACGCATACCGATCCCTGGCGGGGCAGGTACACGAACTAGGTGAAATCCCGAAACCGGCTGAAGGTGCGGGCGTGAATTATCCGCTGGCCGCCCTGATCGCCCATATCGACCTGGGGCGCCGGCTTATTTTTTCGGAAGAACGCGTCATAGAATTCCGGGACAGCCTGTACGCCAGCTGGGCGGATAAGAACCGTAAGGAGTTCGAGGCTTCACGGGACTATGGCCTGGAGGTAGCCGAATACATCGTTTCCTGGATGGATGGCGATATGTACAAGCAGACGCGTACCATGTCCAAGTTCACCGTCAATACGGACGAACCTTCACGTTGGCAACCTACGCCGCCCGCGTATATGGAGGGCATCGAACCCCACTGGAATAAGATCCGGACCTTTGTGATCGATTCGGCCGCCCAGTTCAAACCCGTTCCGCCTCCCCCGTTCTCCATGGAGGAAGGCACCGACTTTTACAAAGAGGTAATGGAAGTTTACGAAGTAGGCAACGACATCACCGAAAGGGGCGACGATTCCGAAGAGGTGGCCATCGCCAAATTCTGGGACTGCAACCCCTATGTCTCGGTTACCCGGGGGCACCTGATGTTCGCTACGAAGAAGATCAGCCCCGGCGCCCACTGGATCGGGATTGCGAAGATCGCCTGCCGCCAAACGGACAGCGACTTTGACAAAACGGTTTACGCCTATACCAAGACCTCCCTGGCCTTGGCCGACGCTTTCATCAGCTGTTGGGACGAAAAGTACCGCAGCAACCTGATCCGGCCCGAAACGCTCATCAACCAGTATATTGACGACAGCTGGAAGCCCGTATTGCAAACGCCCCCGTTCCCGGAATATACCAGCGGGCACAGCGTGGTATCCGGCGCCGCATCCACGGCACTGACCAGCATCTTTGGGGAGGATTTTGCCTTTGAGGACGATACCGAATTGCCGTTTGGCCTGGATGTAAGGAGCTTTAATTCCTTCCGCGAAGCAGCGGACGAAGCAGCCATCAGCAGGATGTACGGAGGCATCCACTACCGCGCTGCGGTGGAAGTTGGCGTAAAACAGGGGCGGGACCTCGGAAAATTTGTAGTGGATCATCTGAATATGGAAACATCGCGCACGGCTATGGCCGGGGACCAGCCCTGAAGCGGGGATGATTTGCGCTGAAACAAACAGAGTGTAACGCAAATGAAGAAATTCCTTTGGGGACTGGTCCTGGTTGTGGTACTGGCCGGCCTCGGATATTTTTTTGTCTACCCTTACGATTATGTGGTGCGATTCAAGGCGAATGCCAACACCGGCACCATCAACCAGTCCATAAAAATCTGGGATCAGGACCTGAGATCCGGGATAGCGCCTATTGAGCAGGCGGATCTGGCCCACCTGACCCAATTTGTGAAAACAGGAGACTCCGTGCACCGCTATGACTGGGCCATTACCCGCATTACGGACAGTACCTCTGAGGTGCGGGTCGGCATCCGGGACCGGGAGCACAGCCTGAAAAACAAATGGGAAGTGCTGTGGGGGGGCAGCCGTATTCAGGCTCAGAGTGAAGCCAGGGTCAAGGACTTTATCCAGGGGCTCAATGATCACCTCGACGATATCCGCATACGGATCGACGGCACAGCTGAATTGC
>JBNKHB010000433.1:0-1669 GCA_050290125.1 Robiginitalea sp. | reverse complement strand
CACCCGAGAGAAGGCCGAAAGCGAAGCCTTCCGTGAAATCAACGAAAAACACCAGAACGCCTGGCTAAAGACGGTCTGGTACAACTCTTTCTTCTTCCCCATTGCCGAGATCGTTACCTCCATTGCCATTGGTCTGGTGGTATGGTACGGCGGCCTGCAGAATATAGCCGACCTGGATTCCTCCAATATGGGGATCATCTTTGGCTTTATCCTGTTGATCGAAATGCTGTTCCGCCCGCTGCGGCAGATCGCGGACAAGTTCAATACCTTACAGATGGGGATGGTTGCGGCCGGCCGGGTTTTCGGGATCCTGGATACCGAAAGCCGTATCGAGGACTCGGGCACCAGGGACGCTTCCGGGATGCGCGGCGAGATCCAGTTCGAACAGGTCCATTTTAGCTATGTGCCGGACGAGGAAGTGCTGCACGGCATTTCCTTTAAGGTGAACCGGGGTGAGAAAATAGCCATCGTCGGGGCCACCGGGGCGGGGAAGTCCACCATTATCAACCTCCTGAACCGGTTCTATGACATTCAGGCCGGGCATATCCTGCTGGATGGTGTGGACATCAAGGAGTACGGGCTCGCTTCCCTGAGGACACACATCGCTGTGGTGCTGCAGGACGTTTTCCTCTTTGCCGACACCATTGCCAATAACATCACCCTGCAACAGGAAGGCCTGCAGATGCAGGATATTGAGGACGCCGCCCGTGCCATCGGGGTACACGACTTTATCAGCAGCCTCCCCGGAGGCTACGCCTATAATGTTAAGGAACGCGGGAGCATGCTTTCCAGCGGGCAGCGCCAGCTCATTGCCTTTCTGCGCGCCTACCTGCGCAACCCGAGCATTTTGATCCTGGACGAGGCGACCTCCTCGGTGGATACCTACACGGAGCAGCTTATCCAACGGGCCACGGAAAAGGTGACGGCGGGCCGGACTTCAATTATCATCGCACACCGGCTGGCGACCGTTAAGAAAGTGGACAAGATCCTGGTAATGGATGCCGGTCACATCGTGGAGACCGGAACGCACGAGGAATTATTGCGCAAGAAAGGGTACTACCACAAGCTCTACGAGGCCCAGTTCATGGCCGAAGAAGTGGCCTAAGCCGTTGGCTGGGGAACAAACTCCTCCAATTCCACAATGCCGGCAAGCAGCATTACCACGTTTATGACGATGGAAATCCCCATATAGCCAAAGAAGAACAGCACCGCAAACAACAGGGAGCGCAGTACCGCCTTGCCGCCCTTAAAGGGGTGAAGTCGCAGCAGCACAAAGAGGAAGTAGCACAGCATGACCGGTATAAAAATGAGGGAATACCTCATATAGTGTTCCGGTAGGGTCAGCATAACGATCAGACTGATGGGGAAGGTGAGGAAGGTGAGCTGGGAGATCGTATAGGTCGCACCCACTACATGCTCCGGCAGATTGTACTTCCGCTTGTTGAGGGCCGCCCATCCGGCCAGCGCTATTACGGGGATATAGAGTACCTGGATAAAACTGTGGTATTCCATCACCACGTCCATAATCTTCCTGCTCGCCGCTGAGGTCGTGCCCGTATTAAAGACGTCGAAGTCGATCTTTTCCAGCGCCCACCGCCGCATGGCCAGCATGGAAATCCCGGATGCGGCCAGGGACATGGCCAGGTAATTCATAGGGGTCATATAGCGC
>JBNKHB010000432.1:0-1672 GCA_050290125.1 Robiginitalea sp. | reverse complement strand
CATTCTTCGGTGGACTTGAAGTAGCTCTTGTCCCTGGGATGAATATGTTCCTTCAGCACGTCCTCGTTCAGGTCGATCCCCAGGCCGGGGGCGCTTAATGGAACCGTGGCAAAGCCCTTGTCGATCATCTTAAAGCCGCCCACGGTCACCACCAGGTCCTCCCACCAGCTGAGATCCACTGAGTGGTGCTCCAGGGAAAGGAAGTTCTGGGTGGCCGCCGCGCAGTGCACGCTGGCCATAAAAGATACCGGGGTGCCGGCCTGGTGCATGGCCATGGCGATCCCGAATTCCTCTGCGTAATCCCCGATCCGCTTGGTTTCCAGCAAGCCCCCGGAAGAAGCCAGGTCGGGATGTACGATGTCGACGGCACGGGTCTCGATCAATGGTTTGAAATCCTTCAGGAGGTAGATGTCTTCCCCGGTGGTAGTCGGCGTTTCGATTGCGGTGGAAATGGTCTTCCACTGCTCGTGGTATTGCCAGGGGACCATGTCCTCGAACCAGGCCAGGCGGTAGGGTTCCAGCGCCCGTGCCAGGCGGATCCCGTTGTTCAGGTCAAAGTGCCCGTAGTGGTCCGTGCTAATGGGGATCTCATAGCCCACCATATCGCGGACGTGGGCTACCCGGGCCGCGAGTTCCTCAAGACCTTTATCGGTGATCTGTATTTGCGTAAAGGGATGCATGGTATTGCCATAGGACATGGAATTCTGCAGGTCGCCCCATTGGGCCAGATTGCCGTTCCCGTCTTCCCAGAATTTCCCATTGACCACTGTGCCCGGTTTGCCCTTCAGCTCCCGGATGGAAACATCCATCTTCAGCCAGGTATAGCCCTGCTCTTCCGTGCGGTAGCGGATCAGCCGTTGCTGTTCTTCTTCGGAACCTGCCTCCGGGGTATCGGCATAGAGTCGCACGGTATCGCGGTAGCGGCCGCCCAGCAATTGCCAGGCCGGTACATTATAGGCTTTGCCGCATAGGTCCCAAAGCGCCATTTCCACCGCGCAGACCCCTCCGGCCTGCCGGGCCGGGCCACCGAACTGGCGGATACTCTTAAAGATCTTTTCAACGTTGCAGGGGTTCTGCCCCAGGATGCGGCTTTTCAGGAAGAGCGCGTAGCGGACGTCCGCCCCGTCCCGTACTTCGCCGAGCCCGTAAATACCCTGGTTGGTGTCGATCCTGATGATGGCGGTACCCCCCATTACATTGGTGAGCACGTAGCGCATATCGGTGATCTTCAGGTCCGAAGGCGCGGAAGCCCGGCGCACTTTTTGAGTGGTTTGGGCCAGGGTGTCTTCCGGGCTGAGCCCGGCCATCGCGGTAAGGGCGATGCCCCCCAGCGCGGTTTTTTTCAGGAAGCGCCGGCGCTCAGGCTCGGTTTGCGGATTTATCGCTTCCGCCGCCCGGGCATCCCGATAGGCTTTTTCCTGTTTTTTATGTGTTTCAATCAGTGTCTGAAGTGCCGGTTTCATGGCTGGGTTTTTTAGGTGGTCCAAGGAATTCGTTGAATCGGTTCTCCGTTGCGGGCGGGCCGGTTCCGAGAGCCAATTTCAAAATCCCATCAATTTAGCAAAGCAGGCGAGAATTACAAAATCCAGAATGCCGGGACTGCTCACAAATTCGCGCAGAACATGTATCTTAACCTCCGCAGCCAACCAAACGATCAACTATGTCCGATTCC
>JBNKHB010000431.1:0-1680 GCA_050290125.1 Robiginitalea sp. | reverse complement strand
CTAAAAGGTGCTCCCGGCTGCGTCCCCCGCCTGTACCCGGCTGGGTACTATGGCATCATAGGCGTTCCCCTCGCGCAGGTCCGGATTGGCCATGGTGCCATTATGACATCCAATGCACTTTTCCAGGATGGGTTCAATGTCCTTTGAAAAGGAGATCTCCTGATCGTCCGGGATATCCGGTATCACTACTGGCAACTCTTCGTCGTAATAACACGAACCGAGCATGAGCAGCAGACTTCCGGTAATTAAAAGGAGGGATTTACGTTTCATCATACGGGTTTTTAGGAACCGCAGGACACCCTGCGCTGCAACCACTCCGGTTCGGGTGTCGTTCCCGTGATACCGGAGAAGCCGCTGCGATGCAGGGGCATCCCAGTTCAATTCTCCAGCGCTTCAATGGAGTTGTTCAACAGTGCTCTGGCATAACCGGGGTTATGGATGCCGTGGCTTCTATCCTCCAGCAGGGTCATATAGTTCCAGGCGGCCTGAGCCTCCTCTACCGTAAAGATCCCCCGATTGGAGCGATCCGTGTCATCCGCTGCCAGATCGATGATGAGCCCAACAACCGGGTCGCCGGTTCCTACCGGGTTGCCATCCACGTCGTAGACCACATTACCCAGGGAGTCTGTAGCATAGGCTTCCCCAACTACGTCCTCCAGCAATTGCTTAAGGGTTGCCATGCCGGTGGTAAAGCCGCCCAATTCATCAGGAGGACCATTGGTGTGGCAGGTAAGGCACGCCGCTTCCGAGGGTACCCAGGTATGGCCTCCCTCGCTGGCCACAGAAGTTTCCGCCATGTGGCACTGAACACAGGAGGATCCGGTGCGGTGGGTGGCCGAGGCTACCCCGGGATAACCGGTTGTACCGGCAATCTGGGCGCCCAGGATTCCTTCCAGCATGGTGGATTGCGGCCCGTGGTGCGGCCCAAAGCGGGTACTGGTAACCACATATTTCCCGGTGGGATTCACGGCGGGGATCTCATAGGAGTTCCTCGGCTGGTGGCAGGTGATACAGTTGTTGCTGGGCCCCTCAAAATCCAACTGATAATTCGGGTCCAACACAAGCATCTGGGCATGCTCGTTCCGTAGGGCGTAGTCCTGGCCGTCGGTACCGAAATCAAAGGTCTCGTGGCGGTCGTGGCAGGTGGAACAATACATGGGGGAGACATTGGCGTAACCTGCGGTGTCAACAGCGCCGTTGGTTACATAATCGATAAAGCCTTCCTCCCCGTGGCACTGGGCGCAGCTGGCGCTGGCACCCCGCGCGAACGCAGAACCGGTGGCGTGAATAGACATTTCAAATGCCATCATAATAGGTTCCCGGGCGGTATTGGAGTGGCAGGAGATACAGGAGGCGGTGCCGTCCACCCCGTCCTGGCCATCCACTCCGTCAATTCCGTCGATCCCGTCCTGCCCGGCCGGGCCAGGTATCGGATCGCTTGTACACTGAACAAAAAAGAATCCTGATACCAGCATGATCAGGATTCCAAGTAGCCTCTGGTTTTTCATAAGGAGATCTGTTAGCAAATTCTCCCGAAAAGTAACATGAGTTACACGGGATTTCGATGATATAAGTCATAATTTAAAAAAATCTTAAAATTCTTCCAAAATCAGTACCTATCCTTAACATTAAGATCAACAATCAAAGCGCAGCCCTTCAAAAACTACCCTGCCTACCTCC
>JBNKHB010000430.1:0-1695 GCA_050290125.1 Robiginitalea sp. | reverse complement strand
GAAGATATGCGCCGTTTATTGGAACAGGGGGATCCTGCAGAACAAATGGCGGGTTACCTGTGTTGCCGCGTTTCGGAGTCGGAGCAAGCCGCTGCCCTGATCTCGGCACATCCCCTGTCCGAGAGCTACCGGCAAAATCCCTTTGAATGGAAGGACATTAAATCAAACTCATGAAAGATAAGCTGCGTTTTATAGATCCCCATGTACACATGACCTCGCGGACCACGGATGATTACGAGGCCATGGCCGCCGCCGGCGTGGTGGCGATCATCGAACCCGCATTCTGGTTGGGACAGCCCCGTACGCAGGTGGGTTCGTTTCAGGATTATTTCAGCTCCCTGGTAGGGTGGGAACCCTTTCGGGCCAGTCAGTTCGGGATCAAACACTACTGCACTATCGGACTAAATTCCAAAGAGGCCAATAACGAGGCCCTGGCAGAGGCCGTATTGGAACTGTTGCCGTTGTATCTGCACAAGGAGAATGTAGTCGGGGTCGGGGAAATCGGCTACGACGATCAGACCCCTGCAGAGGACAAGTACTTTCGTGCCCAGCTGGAACTGGCCAAGGAAATGGGAATGAGCGTACAGGTACATACCCCGCACCGCGACAAGAAAGCCGGGACGCTTCGGAGTATGGAGGTCTGTCTGGAACACGGACTCGACCCTGCAGATGTGATCATCGACCACAATAACGAAGAGACCGTAGCCGATGTGTTGGACCGCGGATTCTGGGCTGCCTTCACCATCTACCCCAAGACCAAGATGGGGAACGAACGCATGGTGGAGGTAATCCGGAAGTACGGCAGTGAACGGATCATCGTGAACAGTTCGGCCGACTGGGGCGTCAGCGACCCCCTGGCCGTACCGAAGACCGCAAATCTCATGCTCGTCCGCGGCATCGACCGGAAAGACGTGGAACGCAGTTGTTATGGCAATGCCCTGGAAGCCTTCGGGCGTAACAGCCGGATGAGCGAGGCGGACTGGTCTGAGGCCCCTGGGATTGACCAGCGCCAACTTTTCAACGACAATAGCGTCTTAAGGGGCCAGGCGCCCCGTGTGGATTCGGACCAGATCAAATAAGGTGGGTCCCTCCCGATTTCAAGGCTTCCTGCGGCTGATGCGGCCGCCTAACCTGCCCACAGCCGCTGCCGACATCCTGGCGGGTGTTGCACTGGCAGGGGTACTTACCGGTTGTCCCGGATTGGAATGCGCACTTTCCCAATACGGGATGGAAATCCTTCTGCTCGTATTAAGTTCCGTTTTCCTCTATGCAGGAGGCGTAGTCCTGAACGATGTCTTCGATGCGCCGCTGGATGCCGTAGAACGTCCGGAGCGTCCCATTCCGAGCGGATTGGTGCCCAGGCACAAGGCGGCATGGTTCGGGGGCGCATTGTTGCTGGCCGGAGTTGCCCTGGCCGGCTGGGTGCGGCCGGAAAGCGCCTACGTAGCTGTGTGGCTGGCAGGTGGCATCCTTCTCTACGACGCTTATGCTAAGAACCGGCCCTTTACCGGGCCCCTGGTCATGGGCATATGCCGGACGCTGAACCTGTGGCTCGGGATGAGTCTTGTACCCATGGCAGCGGAAGGACAGTACCTTTGGGTCCCTTTGCTGTATATTTTTGCGGTAACCACCGTAAGCCGGGGGGAGGTGAGTGGCGGCCGGAAAAATCAGCTATTACTGGCTTCAATTTTATAC
>JBNKHB010000429.1:0-1712 GCA_050290125.1 Robiginitalea sp. | reverse complement strand
GATGTTTGCGATATAAATGAATTCGGAATCTTCGGCAAGGTCTTCCCAATCGGTATTCTCAACCCCTGTTACCTCCACCTGGCGTACCACTGCCAGAGAAACCGTATCCAGCACATAGAGGAGGGCTTCGTTCCCCGAATCGTTATGGGTTATGAGATTGGCCCCGGAGACCAATAAACCGGAACTCTCCTGTACAACGGGTGGCAAAGGTCCCAGCACATCCAGGTCGGATTGCCCGCGCAGGCCGGAAAGACTCCCCGCCAACAGGATTCCCGCTATGATCCATCGATTCCACAGCATGTCCGGAAGGTACAAAATCCTGAAATCCGGCCATAATTCCCGGATGTAATCAATACTTATCCGTTCAAGGGGTATTTATAACGACACTATTCAACTTGTTTAATGTTTTAGCATTTTCTTTAGACAATATCGTCCTATATTTGACAAAATCTACTGATGAGTTACTTTCGGATAACGGCTGAACAATTCGTACCCATTTCCGTGGATGAGGCCTGGGAATTCCTGTCAAATCCTGCCAACTTGAGCCTGATTACGCCGCCCCAGATGAATTTTGAGATCCTGAGCGGAGGCAAAATGCCCATGTATGCCGGGCAGGTAATCCACTACCGGGTATCCCCGTTTAAAGGTTTGCGAACGCGCTGGGTGACCGAGATCACCCACGTTCAGGAAGGTTCCTTCTTTGTGGACGAGCAGCGCTTTGGCCCCTATGCGTTCTGGCATCACAAGCATCTTATCCATCCGGCGGAAGGTGGCGTCCGCATGGAAGATATTGTGGATTACAAACTGCCGATGGGGATTTTGGGCAGCTGGATGCACGGCCTTTTGGTAAAACCGCGACTTACCGGGATTTTCGGGTTCCGGGAAGCCGAATTGAAGCGCAGGTTCGGCGAGATCCCCGGAAAGCCGGCACACTTACAGATAGAAACGATATAATCCTATGAAAAAGAAAATACTGATCATCGGCGGCTCTTCCGGAATTGGCCTGGAATTGGCCAGATCCCTGAAGGCCACCCACGAGCTTGTGGCGGCCTCGCGGCATCCTGGCCCGCTCACCGAGTTGGGCATACCCCATTTGGAGCTGGATGTCCTGAAGGATATTGATGTCAGTGATGCACTTCCGGATGCCCTGGATGGCCTGGTCTACGCCCCCGGCAGCATTAACCTGAAGCCTTTTAAAATGCTGAGCGAAGATGCCTTTCGCCAGGATCTGGAAGTGAATTTTCTGGGGTTGGTCAGGGTCCTGAAAGCGGTAATGCCGAGATTTACGGAAGGCGCCAGCCTGGTCTTTTTCAGCACCGTGGCTGTCGCGAGCGGTATGCCCTTTCACGCAAGCGTAGCGGCGGCCAAGGGAGCCGTGGAGGGCTTTGCCCGGGCAATGGCCGCGGAGTACGCACCAAGGCTCCGGGTAAATGTGATTGCTCCCTCCCTGGTGGATACGCCATTGGCCGAGCGATTGTTGAACAATGAGAAAAAACGCGATAAAATGAGCGGCCGGCACCCGCTGGGACGCGTTGGCAACCCGGCCGACATTGCCCGCTGTGCCGCATACCTCTTATCCGATGAGAGTTCCTGGGTCACCGGCCAGGTCATTCGCGTAGACGGTGGGATATCAACCCTAAACCTCGCCTAGCATGGGTCGCGAGGTAACGGTCTTCTGGTTCCGGCGCGACTTGCGCCTGGATGACAGCCGG
>JBNKHB010000428.1:0-1728 GCA_050290125.1 Robiginitalea sp. | reverse complement strand
TATAAGAATACCCCGGCCTATCAGGGTAGCCTCAGCATTACGGATGCGGACAATGTGGACATTACCATCGCCCTGATGCAGGAGCTGGTCCCCAACCAGGGGGATGCATGGGACTACATGCTGCGCGAACTTCATAAAATATTCAGCAATCTGGAATATAAAAAGATCCGGATTTCGCGCCTTCCCAGGACCGAATTGTTCGAGCGGCTTAAGATTCGCGACGTGGCCCCGGAGATCATCGACTGGGCCGGGCTGAACGTATTCCTGAAACTACAGCAACTGGCTCGCCGAACGGCCGAAATGCACATAACCCTGGGCTCCGAATTCGAAGACACGGCCTTTACCCCGGAACATTTTAACGGGGATTACGAAGTGTGGCTCAAAAACCGCCTGCTGTATATGTTCCAGAACCGCATCAACATGGTGGAGAATAACATTGAAAAGCTGGAAGGGCAGGCCCTGGAGCTGGCCCGCGAGTTCCTGGAGCGGAAGAACGAGATCCGCAAGCGTTTCGTGCAGTTTGACTGGACCCGGCTTAAAGGCGAGCGGCTCCGCGTTCACGGGGATTATCATCTGGGCCAGATCCTGGTAAGGGATGAGGATTTTTACTTGCTGGACTTTGAAGGGGAGCCGGAGAGCACCATTCGGGACCGGAAGGTCAAACAGCCGCCGCTCAAAGACATTGCGGGCATTTTCCGCTCGTTCCACTACGCGGTATACGCCACTATTTTCAACAACGAGGGGGCGTACCCCTATCCTCAGGAGGAACTTTTTGAGGCGGGCGAGGTCTTATACCGTTATTTCATAGGCGTGTTCATGGAGACCTACGTGCAGCTTATACAGGACCACAACATCGATATCGGCTATAGTGCCGAGCGCATTTTCCTGCTGAAATATTGCATGCTGGAGAAAGCGGTTTACGAATTGGGATACGAAATGAATTCGCGGCCGGACTGGGCCGTCATTCCGCTGGAAGGTATCCGCAGCATTATTAACGATCAATAACTTATTCAACAGATATGGGCAAAGTAACCCCGCATAGTTTATTTTCGGAGTTTGACATCGACCTTTTCAAATCCGGAAAGCATTACAGGCTCTACGACAAATTAGGGTCCCACCTCACAGAAGTAGATGGGGTAAAAGGGGTGTATTTTGCCGTCTGGGCCCCTACCGCAAAGGCGGTTTCCGTTGTTGGCGACTTTAATTATTGGATGGAGGGCGAGCACCCGCTGAACGTGCGTTGGGATGCGAGCGGCATCTGGGAAGGCTTTATTCCCGGGCTGCAGCAGGGCACTCTCTACAAGTACAAGATCCACTCCCATAATCACGATATCAAAACGGAGAAGGCAGACCCGTTTGCCCGCTATTGCGAAAGGCCTCCCAAGACGGCCTCTGTGGTTTGGGAAGCGGATCACGAGTGGAAGGACGGGACCTGGATGAAGAACCGGGACGGTCACAACGCCCTGGACAAACCGTATTCGGTCTACGAAGTGCACCTGGGTTCCTGGAAACGGAAAGAAGGGAACGAATTCATGACGTACAGGGAACTGGCAGACGACCTGGTGGCCTATGTGAAAGACATGAATTTTACGCACGTGGAGTTCATGCCCATAATGGAATATCCATTTGACCCTTCCTGGGGGTATCAGCTTACGGGATATTTTGCCCCGACTTCGCGTTTCGGGCCTCCTGAGGACTTTAAATACCTGGTGGATGCGTTGCACCGCA
>JBNKHB010000427.1:0-1752 GCA_050290125.1 Robiginitalea sp. | reverse complement strand
GGCGAAATTATATTATTTTTAACTTTGATACTTAGGGCCTTAAAGGCCGATGTCAGCTCGTCCCGGGAGCCATAGCTAAGGGCCAGTACCAGGGTCATGCCCGAGTTTTCTTCCGTCCGGTTGATCACATCCAGCAACTCCTGGTGCACCTTCTTGGGGAGGGATTCGATCCGGCCGATGGCCCGGAGGCGGATGTTGTTTTCACTAAGGGTCTTGAGCTCTTTCTTAAGGGAGGTCACCAACAGCCCCATAAGGGTCTGCACTTCCCTTTTTGGGCGTTTCCAATTCTCGGTACTAAAGGCGTAGAGCGTGAGGACTTCGATGCCGATCTTGGCTGCGGACTCCACGGTTTCCCGTACGGCGCGGACGCCGTTTTCGTGGCCGAAGACGCGCAGTTTGCCGCGCTGCTTGGCCCAACGGCCATTGCCGTCCATTATAATGGCCAGATGCCTGGGCAGGCGTCCCTTTTTAATATCCTCAATAGTGTCCATTTCGACGCTTTGCTACTCAAAGCAATCCATGCAGGGCTTGCGGCCAAAGGTAAAGGTGAGCGTAACGCCCGAAAACACATACCAGTCGTCGCTGAAAATGTTCCCAATGGGACCGTCCGATTGTGCTTCGAAATTGGTCCCTTCCGGATTGCTGGCATCCAGGTTATCCGTAAAGGTATACCTGGCGCCAATTTCGGCTCCGAGGATCAGGAATTGATTCAGCCGGTACTTGGCCCCGGCAGTCATCGGGATCGCGAACGACCCGTCTCTCTGACCCGTATCGATCAACTGGCCGGCATCGAAATAATTGAAATCGTACCGGAAGTACGTGACGCCCGTGTACAGATAGGGGGTAAATGCCGGCCCCAGTTTGTGGAGGTTGTACTCCACAAAGTTGAACTCCAGACCGGCGGAGGCTTCCAGGATACGGTTATCCATTTGCAAACCCCGTTGCTGCCGGGCTGAAATATCGGATTTGAGGTCGTTGGCCTTGAACGATCCGTAGATCAGATGGGCCCTCCATGCATAGCGCTTGCTCTTATTCCATTTGAACAGCGCCCCGATGGCCGGCCCCGACGGCATGATGTAATTCATCCTGCCGATGTCACCGATGTTGTTGGCCCCGCCGCCGAAAAGCCCCACTTCATAGGTCTGCCCTTGGAGGCAGGTAGCCACAAGGAGGGCAACAGCGGCAATAACGATCCTCATCTATTCCAAAAGTTTGCAAATATAGCAATTTTAAGCCCGTAAGCGGCAGCTTTCTTGCTGTATTCCTGGTTTCTTTTGTTAAACAGGATTTGGGTGCTTTTATTGCCCGGGCACCCCTTAATTGCGACGGTCCTCTCCCCAGAGTAATTTGTTGCGGATGGTCTTGAAGAAGCTCTCTGAGGCGTATTCCACCATACGGATGTGGAAATCGGCTTTCCGGACCAGGATCTCAGTGCCGTTTTCAACGCTGGCGATCCGGGAATCCAGAGATAGCAGGTGCTGCGGTTCCCGCCCGTCCACTTTCAGGCGGATCTCCGTGGTGTCGGAGATCACCAAAGGCCGTGCGCTCAAATTGTGCGGGGCGATCGGCGTGATGACAAGCGATTGGGCCGTAGGCGTGATCACCGGGCCGCCACAGCTCAGGGAATAGCCGGTGGAACCGGTCGGTGTCGCCACGATCAGGCCGTCCGCCCAATAAGAGGTCAGGTATTCCCCGTTCAGGTAGGTCTCCACCGTGATCATGGAAGTGGTGTCCTTTCGGCTTACGGTCACT
>JBNKHB010000426.1:0-1765 GCA_050290125.1 Robiginitalea sp. | reverse complement strand
TATTCGTAAGCATCAGTTACCGCGTAGGCCTCTTTGGTTTCCTGGCACATCCCGAGCTTAGCGCTGAAGGTGGCGGGGCATCCGGAAATTATGCGATCATGGACATGATCGCTGCCCTTGAATGGGTACGTGAGAACATCGCCGGTTTTGGGGGCGATCCGGGCAACGTAACGATAGCCGGGCAATCCGCCGGTTCTTTTGCCGTAAATTATTTAACGGTGGCGCCCGGGGCCCGGGGCCTGTTCCACCGGGCCATTGCCCAGAGCGGTGCCGGCTTTTTTCAATCGCCCGGACGGCCGGCGCAGACCCTGGAGCAGGCAGAGGCGTCCGGAAGGCTGTTGGCCGCCGAAATGTTGGTAGAAGACCTGGATGCGTTGCGGCAGGTACCGGCGGAACGGTTTATCGGCGCGCAGCTCGGTACGCAGGGTCCGCTCGTGGACGGCAAAGTGATCCCGGAAAGCATTTACGACGCCTACGCCAAAGGAAACCAGGCGCAGGTTCCTGTCCTCCTGGGTTGGAATTCGGAAGACCTGGTATTCCTGAACCCGATGGACCCCGAGGCATTCGGCAATTCGCTGAAGGAACAATACGGAGACCGGGCCGGGGGGTTCGCCAGGGCTTATCCGCATTCCGATGCGGCCGAGACACGGATATCCCAAAGCCGATTTAACCGGGATCAGATTTTTGGGGTCCAGGTATATACCTGGGCGCAATTGCATGCAAGGCATTCCGACCAACATGTCTATGTGTATAATTTCAACCGGCAGGTACCGGCCTATGATGAAGCCACTCGTTTCGGGGCCTTTCATTCCGGGGAGATCGTTTATGCCTACGACAATTTGCATACGCTGGATCGTCCCTGGGAAGCTGCGGACCGTGAGCTGGCAGGCCTGATGTCCGGGTACTGGGCGCGGTTTGCCCGTACCGGGGACCCCAATGGTCCGGATGCACCGGAGTGGGAACGCTTTAACCCGGACATGCCCAGGGTAATGGCACTGGACACAGAGTCAGGGACACGGCCCTTTAAAGATGCGGAAGTATATGCCCTTTGGCAACAATACTTAACGGACGGGAGCTATAAATAAGTCAATATCGGATTGAATGTCGGAGGCCGTAACTACCATTTTTAACGCGAGCTCACAACTCTTCCTGAAAGGCCCGATTGTCCGGCTTTTGGGCTGTATGTTCCTCCTTGCCGCTTTGGCCCAGGGCTGCAGTGCCCAGGGCCGTGTGATTACGGGAGAACAATCCACCAAAGTTTCAGAATCCCTGCGCTACTACCTGTATTACCCACCAGGATTTGATGCGGCAGAGGAACACGCTTTCGGTTTATTGCTCTTCCTGCACGGCGGGGGTGAATCCGGGCAGGACCTTGAGGCGCTTGCCGAAAACGGTCCGCCGAAAATGCTGGTGGACGGGCACGAATTTCCGTATCTGGTGCTGGCCCCGCAAAATCCCTATGAAAAGCGCTGGTGGAATGTCCGCGCCGTAAAACAACTCCTGGATTCGGTGGTTGCAGAGAACCATGTGGACCCGGACCGCATCTATCTTACGGGCTTAAGCCGCGGCGGTTCGGCCTGCTGGGAAATGGCCGTACAATACCCCGACACCTTTGCGGCCATGATGGTGGTTTGCGGTATGACCCCGCTGCCCTACGCTTCCTGGATTGATCGCGATATGCCCATTTGGGTATTCCACGGTACTGAGGAATATAACTGTAATATATTCCTCGGTATCGGAACCAACAACTGTAGTTCAAAACGAC
>JBNKHB010000425.1:0-1777 GCA_050290125.1 Robiginitalea sp. | reverse complement strand
ACCGACAGCGTGGGCGCGATATCCGTGATTTGCGTCCGGCGCGTCAGGGTTCCCTGCCGAATACCTTTCCCAAAAAGGATAAGCGGCACGTGGGTGTCGTAATTGAATGGCGAGCCGTGGTCCGAACCGGTCTTGTAATCGGTCCTGCCCGATGCCGGGACGTAAAGGATGTCCCCGGACCGCTTTTGATTGTATCCGTTGCGAAGCAGGGCGGCCAGGCCGTCACTGGCAGATCCCAGGTGCATCTCTGAAGCCGTATAGACCGCTTCGATGCCCTCGTATCCCAGGATCTCATCAGCCATTTTACGCTGGACCTCCGCAGGCTCCAACCCGAGATTGCGGATCAGGTCGTGATCCAGAAAGATCTGATTGTTGATGATGTATTTAACGAGGTCATCCACCCCGTATGTAAACTTCAGGAATTCATCCAGTTCTCCGCGGAACGCGTCAAAACTGAAGTAGCTGCCCGGCACCTTCAGGTCTGCCAGGAAGGCGCTTACCTGCCCCGCCCCGTGGTCTGCCGAAAGGAAGAGGGTGTAATTGCCTTCACCCACTTTCCGGTCCAGTTGCCGCAGCAGGCGTTCCAGGTCCCGGTCCAGGCGGATATAGGTGTCCTGGACTTCCTTTGAATTCACCCCGTAATCGTGCCCCACGTGATCCGTACTGCTAAAGCTGATGCACAGGAAGTCCGTCCACGGATCAACGCCCAGCGATTCTTCTTCCAGCGCCTCCAGGGCAAAATCCAGTGTCAGGCTATTTCCGAAAGGAGAATAGCGGATCATTTTATAGCCGCCGTTTGCCTCCCATAAACCCGGGATATCATGAGGGAAGACGGGGGATGTTTCACCCACAAAGGTATCCTCATACGCATTGTAATCCGGGCCGCTCTCCACATAGGTGCCGATCGGTTCCAGGGTTTCCCAGGGGGTCCGGTACTTGTCGGCTGCCCCTGAGTTGTTAAAGGCCTGCACCCACTCCGGCAACTGCTCCATATAAAAGGAGCTGCTGATCCAGTGGCCCGTATCGTCCTCATACCAATAGGCCGCATCGGCCAGATGGCCTGCAGGCAGTATAGAACCCCGGTCCTTCAGGGAAACGGAAACCACCTTGGAACGCCGTTGGGTATGCAACTCCAATTGATCCGTGAGGGTGGTGACCAGCAGGCGGTGCGGGGATTTTCGGCCATCCGGGCCGGCGGTGCCTACAGGTTCGGCCGCCGCGTCATCCACGCAATACACCTCCTGTTCGCTTGGCTTGTCGTACCAATCGTTCCCCAATATACCGTGCACCGAAGGGGTGGCCCCTGTGTAGATGGAGGCGTGGCCGGGGGCGGTTTTGGTCGGCAGGTAATTGAAATGATGGTTTTTACCCAGGAATCCTTCCCCTACCAGGCGCCGGAAACCGCCTTCCCCGTAATGGTCCCAATAGCGGGTCAGGTAGTCGTACCGCATTTGATCCACTACAATGCCAACCACCAGCTTGGGCGGATCTGCTATTGCGGAAGCCCCGGCCTCGCCGGCTTTGGCGCGGATGGTGACCTGAGCCGTTGTCGGAGCCAATTGAAATATCAAAGCGGTTAAGGTGAGGGCCAGTCGCCCGAGAGCCTTACATCTCATGGAAATGGATTTATCTTCAAAAATACGTATCCCGCTCGTTTTGCCCGCAAGCCCGGGATTAAATCAATGTGATTATTACTATTTTTACGAGCATTAAGCCCAGCGCCACCCTATGAATTACCTGGCATCTATCGGGAGTTATGCCCTTATGGTCGTTGAGA
>JBNKHB010000424.1:0-1778 GCA_050290125.1 Robiginitalea sp. | reverse complement strand
AACGCGCCGCCGTGGAACCCTAATGTGGTGGGGCTCGGGCAGCATGTCCCGCAATTGATGGCCATTGAATACGGGCAGGGGCGCGTTTTCCACACCACCCTGGGCCATTTTGACTATTCCATGGCGTGCGCCGGCTTTATCACGACCCTGCAAAGGGGCTGCGAATGGGCAGCTACCGGAGAGGTCACGCAGGAGGTGCCCGCCGATTTTCCGACTGCGGAAAAATCTGTTTCAAGAACTTGGGGCGAGTGATGGAAAGTAACAGTATTCAAGAAGTAATCAACTCCCTTTTCCAGGTTTTGGAGGAAGAGGTTGCCCGGGTGATGAAAACACCGGAAGACGCCGGGATCTCAAATGGGAATGTTGCCGTTTGCGTGATCGATACCGAAGGCCGCGTTCATGGCAAACTATTTGGCAGTGACAAACCGCGCCAGCGCCAGGCGTTCCGCGTGGCTTGGACCAAGGCCAGCCAGGTGTGGCTCACCGGGGTGGAAACCGGCGAATACGAGCGCAGGGTCTTTATCGGGGAGATCCCTGAGAATGCCAACGGCATTGACAATCCCGATTTGATCGGCTGGGTGGGCGGCCAGCCCGTGACGCTGAACAACGGAATTCATTATGCGATCGGGTTCAGTGGCTTCCGCGGCACCACCGACAAGCAGATCGTGCTGGATGCGTTCGGGAAGTTGGAGTTGCTTTAAATAGGGGCCGTTCCGTTCAGCTGCACTCCGCAGTCTTGCCCTTTATTGAGGTTTCACTGCAGATGATAGCGATTGGGCCGCCAGACGGAAACGCAGGGTACCCTACCCATTGGCCATCAGGCCTCTGCATTTGAAAATTCCCGTTTGTATTCCAGGGGCGACCTTTTCATGATGGCCCGAAACTGCCTATTGAAATTTGAAAGGGTCTGGAAGCCGCTGGCATAGCAGGCCTGCGAAACATTAAATTGTTTTTCGATCAGCAACATGCAGGCGTAACCAATCCGGATCTCGCTGACAAATTTCGAAAAGGTCTTATTGGCGTGTTTTTTAAAATACCTGCTAAAGGAAGTAGGCGACATATTGGTCAATGCCGCCATCTTCTCGAGGCGTATTTCCGACCGGAAATGCTTCATCACGTATTCATACGAAGTATTCATTTTTTGTGTGTCTCCCTGTTTCATCGAATTGGTATAGCCCGGACTGGCTAAAGACTTGGTATCGGTTGATCTGGAAAGCAGGTCCAGGATCCCCAACAGTTCCACCACCGCTGCAAAACCGTCCGTACTGCCTAACTTCCTTAGCCTTTCGCCGATCTCCTCCCGGGTCGGTCCCAATACGTCCAATCCCCTGCGGCTCTTCCGAAGCAGGTGCCTTAAGCTGATGGCCTCCTCCTTGGCCAGCAGTTGTTCGCCTATGAGGTGTTCGTTGAAATAAACCACGATTCCCCTGGACCAGGTGGACGGATCGGACAAATCGCCCTCCGCATCACTTCTCCACAAATGCGGCAGGTTGGGCCCGGTGAGGGTGATCTCACCGGCTTTATAGGCCGTTACATGGTCTCCGATAAATCGCGTACCACTGCCCCTAAGAACCATGAATAACTGGTATTCCGAGTGAAAGTGCCAGTTTGGGTCAAACTGGGGTTGTAGCAGTTGGGTTACCTCAAAGGCATGGTTCTCTGCAATGGGTGATTTCTGAAGTGCGGATTTCAGAGGAAGCTGATTTTACAGTCTGACAAAAAAGGGCTCTGGAAAACACTAAATTACCAAAACAATTGACTTTATATTGATTTTTTGG
>JBNKHB010000423.1:0-1783 GCA_050290125.1 Robiginitalea sp. | reverse complement strand
GACAGATCAACCGGGGCAAGATCAAGTCCTACAACCGGCACGAGATGCTGGACCTGGTACTGGTGGACGGCAAGGCGCGCGGCATCATCGCCCGCGACCTGGTCACCGGGGAGATCGAGCGCCACTCGGCCCACGCCGTGGTGGTGGCCTCCGGCGGTTACGGCAACGTTTTCTACCTGTCGACCAACGCCATGGGCAGCAACGTAACGGCAGCCTGGCGGATCCACCGCAAAGGCGCCTTCTTTGCCAACCCCTGCTTTACGCAGATCCACCCCACCTGCATCCCGGTTTCCGGCGACCATCAGTCCAAACTGACCCTGATGTCGGAATCCCTGCGGAACGACGGGCGGATCTGGGTACCCAAGCGTCTGGAAGACGCGCAGGCCATCCGCGAAGGCAAGCTCAAGCCCACCCAACTGAAAGAAGAGGACCGCGACTACTACCTGGAGCGCCGCTACCCGGCCTTCGGGAACCTGGTACCGCGGGACGTGGCTTCCCGCGCCGCCAAGGAACGCTGTGACGCCGGCTTTGGCGTAAATAAAACCGGTGAGGCGGTGTACCTGGACTTTGCCGCGGCCATCCAGCGCTACGGAAAAGAAAAAGCGCTGACCTCGGGCATCAAGGATGCGGATGCCGATACCATAACGAAACTGGGCGAAGAGGTGATCGCCGCCAAATACGGCAACCTCTTCCAGATGTACGAGAAGATCGTGGACGAGAACCCGTACAAGACCCCTATGATGATCTACCCGGCCGTGCACTATACCATGGGCGGGGTTTGGGTGGACTACAACCTGCAGACCACCATCCCGGGTTGCTACTGCATCGGGGAGGCCAACTTCTCCGACCACGGCGCCAACCGCCTGGGGGCTTCCGCCCTCATGCAGGGCCTGGCCGACGGCTACTTTGTGCTGCCGTACACCATCGGGGATTACCTGTCCGACGACATCCGGACCGGCCCCATCCCCACGGACAGCGCCGAATTTGACGAGGCCGAGGCCGCGGTACGCCAGCGCCTGGAACGCCTGCTCGGGGCCAAGGGCAACAAGTCCGTGGACGACTTCCACAAGAAGCTCGGCAAGATCATGTGGAACAAATGCGGCATGTCCCGCAACGCGGAAGGCCTGAAGGAAGCCATCGAAGAGATTGCGGCCCTTCGGGAGGAATTCTACCGCGACGTGAAGGTGCCGGGCAACATGAACGAAATGAACCCGGAACTGGAGAAAGCCTTCCGGGTAGCCGATTTCCTGGAGCTGGGCGAGCTCTTTGCCAAGGACGCGCTGCACCGCAACGAATCCTGCGGCGGGCATTTCCGCGAGGAATACCAGACCCCGGACGGGGAGGCCCTGCGGGACGACGTGAATTTCCGCTACGCAGCCGCCTGGGAGTACAAAGGCGAACCCAAGGACGCCGTACTCCACAAGGAGCAACTGGAATTTGAGAATATCGAACTGAAGACAAGAAGCTATAAATAAGTCACCATGAAGTTATTACTGAAAATCTGGCGACAACCTAACGCAGACACCAAGGGAAAACTGGTAGATTACCCCATCGACGGGATCGAGGGCGACATGTCCTTCCTGGAGATGCTGGACGTCCTCAACGAGGAACTGATCCTGAAAGGGGACACGCCCGTTGCCTTCGACTACGATTGCCGCGAGGGCATCTGCGGCTCGTGCGGCATGGTCGTCAACGGCGTGCCCAATGGCCCGCTGACGGCGATCGCCACCTGCCAGCTCTACATGCGCAACTTCAACGACGGCGACACGATCGTCGTCGAACC
>JBNKHB010000422.1:0-1795 GCA_050290125.1 Robiginitalea sp. | reverse complement strand
CCGCAATACTTCCAGAACCACATGTCCGGCGGCGCAGGATACCGGGTTGCCGCCGAAGGAACTGAAAAATTCCGGCCCGCTTGCAAAGGCATCGGCGATCGCCTCAGTACAGACAACCGCCCCGATGGGATGTCCGTTCCCCATTGGTTTGCCCAATATAACCATGTCGGGGACCACCCCGTGCATTTCAAAGCCCCAGAAATGAGTCCCGAGCCGCCCGAAGCCTACCTGAACCTCGTCGCTGATGCAGAGCGCCCCGGCCTCCCTGAGTTTAAAGTACATAGCTTGCAAATACCCTTCCGCCAAAGGTACCTGCCCCCCACAGCCCATGATCGGCTCCGCAATAAAGGCTGCAATCCGGTCCCCATCATGTTCAATCTTTTCCAGGCCCTGCGCAATAATTTCAACAGCAGTCTTCCCGCTGCCAAACGCTTTTGGCATGGGGTTAAGGAGCGTATCGGGATAGTCGGTGCCCGTGCGATGCTTGTAGTGACTGACCGATATAGCCGTTTCCGTGTTCCCGTGATACCCGTGTTCCAAGGCAAGGATCTTTCTGCGCCGCGTGAAATGCCGGGCAAGCCGGATGGCAAGGTCGGTTGCCGCACTGCCGGAGTTCACCAGGAAGACCCTGGAGAGCGGCGGAGGGAAATGGGTCAGCAGGTCCTCAGAGTAGGCCAGTAGTTCCTCGTAATGATACCGGGTATTCGTATTGAGACGGCGCATGACGGAGGTAGTCCGTTCCACCACATGGGGGTGGCAGTGCCCCACCAACATGATGTTGTTGTAAGCATCCAGAAAGGTCTTTCCTGATGTATCGTACATATACTGAAAAGCAGCCCGTTGCATAGCTATATGCGAAGTATAGCTCAAACTTAATGCAGGGCTTAGCAAACGGCTTCTGCGACGCTCAAAATCCCTGATATCAGGCAACACCGGGGCATCCTGCCCGGATGCCTTCCTGAAAAGGCTTTTGGCCCGCTCCGGATTGATCGAAAGCCAGCTTCGCAGCAATCGACCGACAGGCTCCCGGCTGATCGGGATATAGGAATTCTCGGGGTCCAGCTTCATGGCATGTGCCGAATTGAGGAGGCTCATGCATAAGCGCCCCGCGATAAGCCAGTACAGTGCATTGCTTTCCTCCGTCTTCAGCGCTTGTTCGCGGCAATAAGCCGATACCACCTGTTGGGCGGTTTCCATCGGGTCTGCCTTGTCCAGCAGGACATACGTCAGGCCTACAGCCAGGTCGTTTACCATCCAGGAATAACAGTGATCGCCAAAGTCGAACAAGCCGCTCACCGCATCGTCGCTTACGAGGATATTCCAGTCGTTGGCATCATTGTGGATCATGCAACTCCGCAATTCTGCCCGCATAGGCCAAACCTCGGCCTCAAACTGGGAAATGAAATAATGGATCAGGGAACGCTGTCCGGGGTCCGATTCTTCAGGGAGGTACTTGCGCAAAAAGCCCAGATGCTGCAAGTCCCATTCGGATGGAATAACGGATCCCTCGTGCACTTCCGTCCGTAAGGCCCGGGAAGCCATTCGTCCCAACATGGCGCCAAGGCTTTCCAGGATATTGGCGCTCTTCGGTACTTTGGCAAGAAAATCCCCTTCAAGGTAGCTCAATACGCGATAGATCTTGCCTTCTTCGCTGACGAACAATCCGCCGTCCACGGTCCGTATATGCTGCGGATAATTAACATGCGTATCCTCTGCATGCAGCTTCATCAACAGGTCCTCCCTTGCAATCCGGGAGCGATTATGCCCGGTATCCGCGTGTTCTTTCAGGATCCAA
>JBNKHB010000421.1:0-1812 GCA_050290125.1 Robiginitalea sp. | reverse complement strand
GACCGTACCTATCTGGGGGATCCCGTTCCGGAATACTCCGGTGGTGCGGTGATCAACCTGCGCTATAAGCAACTGCAGCTCGAGACCTTCTGGAACTGGGTAACCGGTGTGGAAATCTTTAACATGAGCAAGTGGTTCCGTGATTTCTTCGGTACCTTCGAAGGGTCTGCCAAAGGTGTTGCAGCCTTTAATTCCTGGACCCCCGAACTGGGGAACAGCGCCGGGGCTCCCATCTGGGAAAGCGCCTCCAACCTGTCTACCAGTGGGGCTTCCAACAGCTGGTACGTAGAAAACGGAGATTACTTGCGCCTGCAGCGTATCGCCCTGCTTTATAGCTTTGACGAAAACATCCGCGAGTCCCTCGGACTGAGCAAGTTTGAGGTCGGACTTTCCGCCAACAACGTATGGACCATTACCAAATACAGCGGACTGGATCCGGTAGTAGGTGGTAACGCCGATACCCAGTTTGGTGTGGACGTTGGAAACTACCCGGTTACGCCTTCGTACCTGATCAATGTTAATATCGGACTATAAAACTTTGGGGATGAAGAATATGAAACCGTTTTTTTTGAATATATTTGAAAAAAAAGTTATGAAAACAAACAAACTAGTAGCAATCCTGCTTGCTGCCGGCTTATTGTCGGTGGGAGCATGTAGCGACGAGTTCCTGGAGGTGCCACCGGCAAACTCCCTGGGGGACGCGCAGCTGCAGACTAAAGCCGGGGTAGAAGGCCTGCTTGTAGGCGCCTATGCCGCTCTGAACGGAGTATTCGGGAACCGCTTTGAAGGCCCGAACCACTGGATCACCGGATCCATCCTCGGCGGTGACGCCAACAAGGGAACGGATGCCGGGGATTACTCTGCGATCAACCCGGTTCAGCGCTTTGAGCACGACGCCACACAGGGCGATTTGAATAACTTGTGGAGGGGTCGGTTCGAAGGTGTAGCCCGGTCCAACAAGGTACTGGCTACGGCCACTGCCATCCAGGACCAGCTCACTGCCGGAGACTATGCCAACATTACCGGGCAAGCCCGCCTGTTGAGAGGCCACTTCCTGTTCGACCTTAAGAAGCACTTTAACAGCATTCCGCTCTTTGATGAGACGGTTCCTGCCGAAGAAGTGCCCCTGGTACCGAATACGCCTGACGTGTGGGGTGCCATTGAGGCCGATTTCCAGTACGCTTACGATAACCTGCCTGAAACCACAGCCGCCGGCCGTGTGAACAAATGGGCTGCCGCCGCCTACATGGGCAAGGCGCTCCTCTTCCAGGGTAAGTTTTCACAAGCCAAGACCTGGTTTGATGATGTGATCGCCAACGGGGTAACACCCTCCGGTGACAAGTATGCATTGTTGGACAACTATGCCAACATCTTTAATGCGGAATTCGACAACCATGCCGAGGCCGTATTTGATGTGGAGTCTGCTAACAATACAGGTAGCACGCAGAACGCCAACTATTTTGACGACCTGAACTACCCGTACAACACCGGTCCTGACGGCCCAGGAAACTGCTGTGGCTTCTTCCAGCCCAGCATCGACCTGGCCAACCATTTCCGGACAAATGCTGCAGGCAAGCCCTTGCTGGATTACTCGTTCAGCGATCCCGCCAACGAGGTAGCCAACATCTACCGCCACGTCTTTAGCGACGGGTTGGATGAAGGTACTTTCGTTGAGGATGCAGGTAACCTGGATCCGCGGATCGACTTCTCCATCGGACGGAAAGGTATTCCGTACCTGGATTGGATCGAGCACCCGGGATCTGCCTGGATCCGGAGCTTCCCTTACGCTGGTCCGTATTCACCCAAGAAGTA
>JBNKHB010000420.1:0-1843 GCA_050290125.1 Robiginitalea sp. | reverse complement strand
GATATTGGAATTCAGGTAGCTCCAGAATTCCACGGGGACCATTTCCGCCAGCCTGCAGCGCGCCCCCTGGCCTTCGCCGGCCTGACCGGCCCGGAGTTGCCCGAAGGGATGCTCCTGAGGCGAATCGAGCTGCGCGCCATTGCAGGAAATCCGTATTACTGGGTGAACGATTCCCTCCTGGTCAATGCCAGGAACGGCAACATCCACCCGGAGATCAGCGAGGAGGAAGCCCTGGCCGTATCGGCTGCCTATATGCGCGAAGACCTGCCGGTGCGCAAGGTTACCCGGCTTGAAGCGGCCGGGCCGCATCACGAATACCGGGGGCGTCCGTTGCCGGCCTATGAGATCGAATACGAACACCCGGAAGCGGTCAAGGCCTATGTTTCCGCTCGCGACGGCCGGTTTCAAAGCGTCCGTCACCGAAGCTGGCGGTGGTTTGACTTCCTCTGGATGACCCATACCATGGATTACCAGGGCAGGGACAACATAAATAACACGCTCCTGCGCGTCTTTTCGCTGATGGGGCTCGTTACGGTCCTCAGCGGCTTTATGCTGTGGTCCGTCAGTTCGCCTTCCCTGCGGAAGCTGAGGAATTGGATCCTGAGCATCCCGGGCTAAACGATATAATCTATTAAGCAATACAAATGCAATTGACAAAACGCACTTTTGGTTTTATAGCGCTGGCGGGCCTTGCAGGCTTGCTGCTTGGCTATCTGATATTTGGAAGCGTTGCCCGGGACTCTGGAGCGGCGGAGGTTCATGAACATGTTGCAGGCGAGGAGGGGGAACTGTGGACCTGTTCCATGCATCCCCAGATCCTGCAGCCCGAACCCGGATCCTGCCCGATTTGCGGGATGGACCTGATACCGGTTGAAAAGGAGGGGGGAGCGCTGGCACCCGGTCAGTTCCGCTTGACGGCCAACGCCCTGGCGCTTGCCGATGTCCGTACGGTCCGGGTAGGGTCGGGGGCTGAGGCACCTGCCTCGCTGACACTGTCAGGCACCGTAAAGGCCAATGAAAAGACCATCGCCACCCAATCGGCCTATTTTGCCGGCCGGGTGGAGCGGCTATCCGTAAATTTTGAGGGGGAAAGCGTTAACCGGGGCCAGCGCCTGGCCACCTTGTACGCCCCCGAACTCGTAGCTGCTCAACAGGAATTGCTCACGGCTGTCAGCCTGAAGGAATCCAGGCCTGCCCTGTACCAGGCCGTCCGTAAAAAACTTGAATTATGGAAGTTGTCCGAAGCCCAGATCCGGGAGATCGAACAGAGCGGGCAGGTACGGGAGTATTTCCCGATCACCTCGGACGTTACGGGGACCGTTACGGAAATTTCGACTGCCGCAGGGGATTATGTGCAGAAAGGCGCTCCGTTGTTCAGGATTGCAGACCTGCGGACCGTATGGATCGTCTTTGACGCCTATGAGGATCAATTGCCGTTCCTGCAGGAAGGCCAGTTGATCCGGGTTCGGGCTAAGGCGTTGCCCGGCAAGGAGCTGGAGGCGCGGATCGGTTTTATCGATCCCCTCCTGAACACGGGTACCCGGACCGTGGCGGTCCGCGCGGAGGTAGACAATCGCGACGGCGCCCTTAAACCGGGGATGTTCGTAAGCGGCACGCTGGACGCCAGCAACCCTGGCAACTCGGATGAAGCCCTGCTGATCCCGCAGTCTGCCGTTTTGTGGACCGGGGAGCGCTCCGTGGTTTACGTAAAGCCGGACCCCGCACAACCGGTATTCGAAATGCGGCAGGTGAGCCTGGGCAGGCAGAGCGAGGCGGGTTACGAGGTGATCTCAGGCCTGCGTGCCGGGGATGAGATTGTGGCCCAGGGGGCATTTACCGTGGA
>JBNKHB010000419.1:0-1852 GCA_050290125.1 Robiginitalea sp. | reverse complement strand
AGGCCATAGGGCTCGTCCATGGGGTAGCTTACCGCCAGTTCGGGCTGCGTGATATCACTGATGTCAACGATGAACAAGCCGCTTTCCGTTGCGCCGCAGTCATTGCCGCCCCGGAGGGTTACAAAAGCGTAATCCCCCTCCACCACAACCGGGTCGCAGGCCGTGCCGTGCTGGAACTCGGAAACGAATACCGGGCTGGCCGGGGTACTGATATCATAGATGTACATGCCACGCATACTGCCCAGGAACAAGTGTTCCCCTCGGTTAAAGATGGTTTCGATGTCGAACCCGGCAAAGACGTCCTCGCCCGCCTGCGGAGCTTCCAGGTCGCTAATGTCGAATACATTAATAGTATGGCTGTCCACCGCATAGAGGAATTCGCCCACGATCTTGAAACGCGCCAGGGATCCGCCCTGCCCGGTACCTGAATCGGCATTGGCGGCTTCCAGCACCATCACATCGTCCGTGCGGAAGATGCGGGCCTCGGCTTCGGTCACCGGCAACCGTTCGCTGGTCACTTCCCAGCCCACCAGGATCTCGGTCTGGGGATCCCAGTCGCCGTTTTCCACGATATCAGCCTCAAAGGGCCAGATGATGTTGTCCTGCAATACGTCCCTAAGCCGGGCCACCGGCCGGATGTTGTCCATATCCGAGATATCCAGGACCACCAAATCCCGCAGGCTGTCCGCAAACAAATAATTGTCCTTGACCGAAATATCCACATTGCCGGGGATGGTAATGAATCCCGACTTGCGAGGGGCGGAAGGATCCCTGTTATCGATTACGTGCACCCCTTTGAAAGGCTCGTTCACAAAAATGAAGTCGCCGTAGACATAGATCTTACCGGAGGTCTTCAGGGGTTGCGGGGCGATAATGTCCAGGCTGTTCTCAAATTCCTGGAGGGACAGGGTGAGGGGGCGTGCTACCAGGTAGTCGGCAAACTCGCCATCAGTTTCCTTGTCACAGGAAACCAGGGAGGTACATGCCACTAGAAAAAGCAGTAAGTGCGAAGTTTTCATAATCCGTTGTTTTGGGGCTGTGCTACAAAGATACGCTGGCAATAAAGCCGTTGCGTTTTGGCAAAAATTTAATTCCTGCCAAATTGTCATAATGCTGAGAAGTTTTATCTTTGCACTCTTGCGGAATGTAAAGCGACCCATGGAGAAAATCATAAAGGAAGAGCTACAGGGAACGGCCCTTGTGACCGGACAGGACAAGGCCAACGGCAGGAAGTTGTACATCGAAAGTTATGGCTGCCAAATGAATTTCTCGGACAGCGAGATCGTGGCATCTATCCTGAGCGGGGAAGGCTTCAATACCACCCAGAATATGGAGGAGGCAGACCTGGTCCTGGTAAACACCTGCTCCATCCGCGAAAAAGCGGAATTGACCGTCCGCAAAAGGCTTGAGCAATTCAATGCGCTCAAGGAAACCAACCCCAACGTTAAGGTCGGGGTTTTAGGCTGCATGGCGGAGCGCCTCAAAAACAAGTTGCTGGAGGAAGAAGGCATCGTGGATATGGTGGTAGGGCCGGATGCCTATAAAGACCTGCCCAATCTGGTCCGCGAGGTGGACCAGGGCCGGGAGGCGGTAAACGTGATCCTGTCCAAGGAGGAAACCTACGGCGACATCGCCCCGGTCCGCCTGGGCAGCAACGGGGTCTCGGCCTTCGTATCCATTACCCGCGGTTGTGACAATATGTGCACGTTCTGCGTGGTACCCTTCACACGGGGACGCGAACGCAGCAGGGATCCGCAATCCATCCTGAAGGAAATTGACCAGCTGTGGGAACAGGGCTATAAAGAAGTAACCCTGCTCGGGCAGAACGTCGACAGCTATCTGTGGTATGGCG
>JBNKHB010000418.1:0-1872 GCA_050290125.1 Robiginitalea sp. | reverse complement strand
GATCCTGAAACCGGCGAAAATATCCGTATACTGCAACCCCAGGCCGTATTGGCTGGCCGCGTATTCGGACAGGTCGTAGTCCGAGGTGTAATACGATGCCGTGGACAGGTGTTGATTGTAGGGCCTGAAGGCGTCGGCAGCGGTTTGCGTATAGTATCGGTATGAGGGATACAGCGTAAAACGCTCCGCGAATTTCCAGGGGATCTCCAGGCTGGCCGTATGCGAGACCAGCCCCCAGTCGTCCCGGTAGATGCGGTAGAAAGAACGAAGGCTTACCGCTGCACTGAGGTAGTAATGCAGCCGTCCGCCCAGGGCCACCTTCAGACGCTGGTCGGGCAGGATCTCGATCGCTTCGGCCAGGTGGAAGCCGTCCAGGAAGCTGTCGTCCACATCCTGGAAGTACACCCTTTGAAAGGGGGTGGAAAGCAGGCCCTCCTGTAGCACTACGTCCAGCGCCAGGCTGCCCTGCAGCTTGCGCGAGAGGATTTGCGAGAAGCCCAATCCCAACGAATAGGAATTGCGGTTCTTGGCGCCAAAAGGTTCAAAATCGGGGGCGTAGCCGGTATTGCCGCTCAGGGTGCGGCCGGCATACAGCGCGTCGTTCAGGCCGGGACCGCCCGGCTCAAAGGGACGCAGCTCAATGGGGTAGATAGCATTCCAGCGATCAAAATAAGCGTTCGCCTTTAGGGATATTTCGGTGTTCTTTTCGTTAAAGAGCCGGCTGTAGCTCCCCCCGATCCCCAGGGAGAAATAATCGTACTCGGCCGCCACCGAGAGCCGCGCGCCCAGGATGTGGTTGCGGTCTTCCGAAGCGTGCGAATAGCCGATCACCGCATTGGACCAGAGGTCGTTTCCGGAGGCACCGCTGGAAGCGGTAAAGGGGTCCGGGGCGCTGCCGCCGTCAAAGGGGTTCACATTGCTGGAGGAGGCGGAAGTATAGGCGGAAATCCCCGCGTCAATGGTCAGTATGTCGTTGTCGTTCAGCGGGACGGCAACCACAACCGTAGCGGTGGCGTCCGTGAGCTGTTCCGTCCCCAGGCCGCCGGTAACGGCGGCATTGTCCCCATCCTGCCGGTAGTAACTGCTCAGGAAGTCGATCTCGGCGGCGTCCAATACCCGCTTTTGATAGCTCCCGGCATCCGGCGAATCCTGGCCCGAAGCCGACAGGGCGAAGAAGCCTGTGGCGAGTACTGCACAGTTGCGCAGCAGGGTCCTTAATTGCATCCGCATCCCCCGCCGGTTTTTCCGCCGTTGCCCCCGGAGGCCCCTTCCCGATAGGAATGGGCGGTCAAAAGGTTTCGGTCGCATTTCAGGTCCGACAATTCCATGTCCGGATCGTTCAGATAGACCTTGTCGTATTCCCGGACCGCTACACAGGAGTGCAGCAAGGGCAACAGGAATCCGATCAGCAGCCAGCTTCGTTTCATTTACTCTGGTTTATTTGAATGTTGGAACTGGAATGGAGTACGCCCGCTTCATCCACGATGATGCAATCCACCCCAGGTATTTGTTCGATGCGATCCAGGCCCGTTTCCACCCCCATTACGAATACGGCGGTGGCCAGCGCATCGGCAAGTTCGGCGCGGGGCGCAAAGACGGTAACGCTCAGGATCCCGGTGGCCGGGTAACCCGTACGCGGGTCGATGATATGGGCGTAGCGCACGCCGTTAAAGCGCACATAGCGCTCATAATCGCCGGAAGTGACCACGGCCCGGTCTTCCAGGGGCAAGAGGCCAAAGGATTTGGTCTTGTCCATGGGGTTGGTAATGGCCACCTGCCAGGACGAGCCGTCCGGCTTCCTGCCCCAGGTATTCATGTCTCCGGAAGCGTTGATGATGCCGGCCGGAACACCCTGTGCCACCAACAGGTCCC
>JBNKHB010000417.1:0-1879 GCA_050290125.1 Robiginitalea sp. | reverse complement strand
CAAAGTGAGGCAGCCGCTTGCGGATCTTCCAGATTGGCCTGCAGGGCAATGGACCCCGAGGCTGGGTGTTCGTTGAGGATGGCTTTGGCCTGGTCCTGGTGACGGTTGTAATGAGCCGCTATAACGGCTCCCTGGGAAAGGCATTCCCGGGCAATGGCCGCTCCTATACCCCGGGAGGCTCCCGTTATTAAGATATGCTGACGTTTAAGGGTCATTTCCGGTTTTAGCGGAAGGTAGTCAGAATGCCCGGCCTGTACAACCCTGCACGTGTGGTGGGTGAAACTAAAAAGGAGCGGTATGGCACCGCTCCTTTATCCAAATCAATAACTGGCAACAGTCATTCTTACGTTTACCTGGTAGGTAAGACAGACCCCAAAATTCGGAAACTTCCGCCATACCGACCAGAATAATCTCCATTTTTCGATGAAACACAGCCCTGTGGGCGTGTTTTGACGCTTTCTTGTGCTCAATCCACAGGGATTTGCGCGGGAATAAGAGTAATAAGTGCCGGTTCTTAGAAGAGGCGTAATATTACGATATGCAGAAAATCCCACCCGATGAACTGTGCTCGGCATTTAAAGAGGTCCTTCAATATTATCCCGGGCTTTCGTCCCTGGATATCCGATTGGAGATGCGACGCAGTAACGGTCCGCCCACCATGCTTGCCCGACCTACCTTTTTAAGTTTGTTCATACCCTGGAAATCCCGACGTTACCTGATTTGCGTGGCCGAGCATTTGACACTCGGCAATTCCAGAAAGTCCACTAAAGACCTGCCGCGGGAGGTACTTATGGGCTGGATCGGGCACGAATTGGGCCACATTGTTGACTATCAGCACCGCAGTAGCTTTGACTTGATCGTATTTGGCCTCCGGTATCTGATCGATGCGCCTTTTATCCAGGCGGCAGAGTGGCGGGCGGATTCAATCGCCGTGAGCCGCGGGCTGCACGACTATATTCTGCGTACCAAACGTTATATTCTGGAGGAGGCGGATATCCCACCGGCCTACAAACGCCGTATTGAGAAGTACTACAGTTCCCCGGAGCAGATCGAAAAACTGGTAGCCGAGTTGGAAGAGCGAGATTAAACCACCGCCGATCTTGCAAATTCCTGCCACTCGGCGAATTTTTCCTCGCCCATTACCCGTTCCATCTTTACCTGCCCGCCTTTCTTCTTGTTCCGCGCATTCCAGTCGTAGAAAATATCCGGTTTAACAAGGCTCACTTTTACGCCCTCAAGGGCTTTGGACCGGGCTACCCGGTAATTCTTGTTGGCCTCCTTTAAATGTGAATCGAGCTTAACGGAGAGTTCCTCAGGGTCTGCCTTCCCCTTGCAACCCAGGTACCAATGATGGTAAAAGCCGTCTTCATAACGGATGGCGGCAAGGGTATATTCGGGGATCTCGAGCCCGCTGGAGGCTTCAAGTTCCTGCACGGCCCGATCCAGTTTCTGTACAGACAATTGAGAACCGACCGTGTTTAGGAAGAATTTGGTCCGGCCCGTAATATGGATTTCAGCCCGGCGTCGGTCCGAAAAGGCAATGGTGTCTCCGATAAGGTAGCGCCAGGCGCCGGAGACCGTGCTGATGACCAGGGCATAATCCGTGTCTTCCTCCACTTCATCCAGCGTCAGGCATGGGGCATCCTGGAGAATGCTTCCGTCTTCTGCAATGTGCTCGGGCTTGAAGGGCACGAATTCAAAATAGATGCCGTTGTCCGTTATCAACTGCATTGCATCGGTCTCGGGTCTTGACTGAAAGGCCAGGAAGCCTTCGGATGCCAGATACGTGTCAATCACGGTAAGGTCGCGTCCCATCAGGGCCCGGAAACTCTTGCGATACGGCCCGAAGGCTACCCCGCCCGAGGTATACACCTGCAGG
>JBNKHB010000416.1:0-1913 GCA_050290125.1 Robiginitalea sp. | reverse complement strand
TTGCCGTTGCAGGTCTCGCAATCGACGTACACATCGGGCAGGAAATTCATCTCGATAACCCGTAAGCCGCCTCCCTGGCAGGTTTCACAGCGCCCCCCTTTGACATTGAAGCTGAACCGCCCGGGCTTATATCCCCGAATGGCCGCTTCGGTGGTCTTTGCGAACAAGGAACGAATCTCCCCGAACACACCGGTATAAGTAGCGGGGTTGGACCTGGGCGTCCTCCCGATAGGGGCCTGGTTAATGTCGATCACCTTATCGATATGCTCCAGCCCGCTGATCTTCTCGTAGGGCATGGGGCGTTTGACGCCGTTGAAGTAGTGGGCGTTCATGATGGGGTAGAGGGTTTCGTTCACCAGGGTGGACTTGCCGCTGCCCGACACTCCGGTTACCCCGATCATTTTTCCGAGCGGGAAGCTTGCAGTAACATTTTTAAGGTTGTGCCCGGTACACCCGCTAAGCACGATCTTTTTGCCGCTGCCCTTGCGGCGCTTGGCCGGCACCGGGATTTCCAGGGTACCGTTTAAATAATCGGCAGTGAGGGTATGATGGAGCTTTACGGAATCCGGAGGGCCTTCCGAAATGATCTCTCCCCCATGTTTGCCAGCCCTGGGGCCGATATCGATTACGTGGTCCGCCTGTTCGATCATATCGCGGTCGTGTTCCACCACGATCACGGAGTTGCCCAGGTCCCGGAGCGCTTTCAGGGACCGGATCAGCCGGTTGTTATCGCGCTGGTGTAAGCCGATGCTGGGCTCGTCCAGGATGTAAAGTACGCCCACCAACTGGGACCCGATCTGCGTCGCCAGGCGGATCCGTTGGGCCTCGCCCCCGGAAAGGCTGCGGGAGCTCCGGTTCAGGGACAGGTAATCCAGGCCAACGTCCAGTAGGAAAGACAGCCGAGCATTAATCTCTTTGACCACCTCTTCGGCAATGATTTTCTGGTCTTCCCTGAGGCGGTCCGGCAGGGAATTGAAGAACTCCGCCAGTTCGGCGATGTCCATTTGGGCCAGATCCGCAATATTCCGCCCGTCCACTTTAAAGAACAGGGATTCCTTCCTCAGCCGCGAACCCCCGCATTCGGGGCATTGCACCTTATCCATATAATCCTTTGCCCACCGCTTGATGCTGGTGGAATCGCTTTCGCGGTACTGATTGATAATGAAATTGGCAATGCCTTCGTATTCGATACGGTATTGTCGGCGAACACCCAGGGTCTTGGAATCCACTTCAAAGCGCTCCGCGCCGCCGTTTAAAATGACGTCAAGTGCCTCATCCGGGATCTTTGAAATGGGATCGGAAAGTTCAAAATTATACCGCAGGCCAATGGTCTCAAGTTGGCGGAAGGCCCAGGATTTCTTGTACGGCCCCAGCGGTGCCAACCCGCCTCCGGAGATTGAAAGTTTGGGGTCCGGGATGATCTTATCCCTGTTTACCTGGTAGATATGACCCAACCCGTTGCACTCAGGACACATGCCTTTTGGGGAGTTGAATGAAAAGGTATTGGGTTCGGGAACAGGGTAGGATATACCGGTTTCGGGGCACATCAGGTTTCGGCTGAAGTAGCGCGGTTTGTCGGCGCCTTCCTCCAGTACCATCAGCACATCATCCCCTGCATACATGGCCGTCCGGATGCTCTCATCCAGCCGGGAATGGGTTTCCGGCCGGTCGTCCACCTGCAGCCGGTCCACCACGATCTCTATATCATGTGTCTTGTACCGGTCTACCTTCATCCCTTTGGTCAGGTCCAGGATTTCGCCGTCTACCCGTACTTTCACAAAACCCTGTTTGGCGATCTGCTCAAAGAGCTCGCGGTAATGTCCCTTACGAGATCGCACTACGGGGGCGAGGACGCTTATCCGCGCCGCGGCAAAATCGGCAACGATCAAATCGCGGATCTGACGGTCGCTGTA
>JBNKHB010000415.1:0-1916 GCA_050290125.1 Robiginitalea sp. | reverse complement strand
GGCGCATACCTCATTGGTCTTGTGGGCTATTCGGGCTACGGCTTCATTCGCATCGCAAATGAGTTTCGGAAATTCTTTTTTCATGGCGGGAAGGTTCTGAGATTAATAGGAAGGGTTTGAACCAGAGCAGACGGGCCGTTTATTTGGCCCTCCTGCACCGGTTCCGGTATATGGTTGAATATGTGTTTCAAATCGCTCATTGAGAGAAATATACATCCGCCAATTGCTTTCCATGCCGTGGAACGCCCTTGGGGGTGGCTGCTCTTGCGGGGCGCCCGGAGAGGCGCCGGCATGTACGCTGGGGGGAAAGGATCAATCCCCGTGCAGCCAGGCTTTCTTGGCCAGGAGCTGGACTTCGGTTTCTTCGTGGTTTGTGTCGGGCACGCAGCAATCCACCGGACATACGGAGGCGCATTGAGGCTCGTCATGGAACCCCTTGCACTCGGTACATTTGTCCGGGACGATATAATAGAATTCGTCGGAAAGCGGTTCGTTCTTGGCATCGGCATCTACTTCGGCTCCGGAAGAAGGCAGGCTTACCGTTCCGCTAAGGGCCGTTTCATCGGAATACGACCATTCATCGCCGGGTTCGTAGATCGCGTTGTTGGGACATTCTGAGATACAGGCGTCGCAATTAATGCACTCATCAGTAATAATGATAGCCATGGCTGTTAGAATTTAGAATTTCTGAGATGAACCTAAAGGTAGGATGCTCAACCCGCTCATTTAATGATAAATATCAGGGTTCGTTGCAAGAAGTGAGGGTATATTTATAACGGTTGTAGAGTTAGACACCCTTTTTACTAACAAAAAGAATCTTACCGATGATACAGTTAAAGAATGCGGGGCCCGATATCAGGGACCTGGAGGCCGTGGTGGTGCGTTTTGTGGGCGATTCCGGAGATGGGATGCAATTGACAGGGACCCAGTTCACCGATACATCGGCCATGTTCGGGAATGACGTTGCCACCTTTCCCAATTACCCGTCTGAAATACGGGCGCCACAGGGCAGCCTCTACGGGGTTTCGGGCTATCAGGTCCATATCGGGAGCATTGAAGTGAGCACCCCCGGCGACAACGTGGACCTGTTGGTGGCGATGAACCCTGCCGGGCTGAAGACGAACCTGTACGCCGTCAAGCCCGGGCACACCATTATCGTGGATACCGATGCCTTCTCCCAGAAAAACCTGGAAAAGGCCGAGTATGCGTCCAATCCGCTCGAAGACGGCAGCCTTGAGAACTACAGGGTCATCGAAGTGGCCATGACCTCCCTCACGCGCGAAGCCCTGAAAGACCTCAAGGGCCTTGACAACAAGACCATCAACCGGAGCAAAAACATGTTTGCCCTGGGCATGGTCTACTGGATGTACCACCGTTCTCCCGAACACACCATTGAGTTCTTCAAGAAAAAATTCAAAAAGCAACCCCTGCTCGAGGAAGCCAATACCAAGGTGCTGAATGCGGGGTACTACTATTCGGAAACCCTGGAGCTAATTCCGAACTCCTACACGATTTCGCCGGCCAGGATGGCGCCCGGCACCTACCGGGTCATCATGGGCAATACGGCCACAGCCTGGGGATTTTTGGCCGCGGCTGAGAAGTCAGGCCTCGACCTGTTTCTCGGGTCCTATCCGATTACCCCCGCTTCAGACATCCTGCATGAACTGGTCAAGCACAAGCACTTTGGCGTAAGTACCCTGCAGGCCGAGGACGAAATCGCGGGGATTGCCTCGGCCATTGGCGCCTCCTATGCCGGCAAGCTGGCCATAACCACCACATCGGGGCCCGGCCTGGCCCTGAAAGGGGAGGCCCTGGGCCTGGCCATGATGGTCGAATTGCCGCTGGTGGTGGTGGATGTGCAACGCGGAGGGCCCTCCACGGGCCTTCCCACCAAAACGGAACAGTCTGACCTCTTG
>JBNKHB010000414.1:0-1917 GCA_050290125.1 Robiginitalea sp. | reverse complement strand
TGGCCCGGGCAGGACCTGGAAGGGGTCCAGGGACTGTATTCCAAACAAGACCTGGAGCAATTGGAGCGGACCGCTCCGGACCGGCATGCCTGCAGCAGGGCGGTGATCGTCGGCGGCGGGCTGATCGGCATCGAGCTGGCGGAAATGCTGCATACCCGCAAGATCCCGGTCACCTTTCTGGTACGGGAAGAAAGCTTTTGGAACGGGGTGTTGCCCTCCGGGGAGTCGGCCATGCTCAACGAACACATCCGGGAACACCACATAGACCTGCGGTTGGGCACGGAGCTCGCCGAGATCCTGCCTGACGATAGCGGAAAGGCCCGGGCGGTGGTTACCTCGGACGGAGAAACCATTCCCTGCAGCCTGGTGGGCCTTACCGCCGGGGTGCGGCCCAATGTCGGGTTCCTTAAAGGTTCCGGCATTGACCTGGACAAAGGCGTTCTGGTGAACCGGCACCTGGAAACCAATTTGCCGGATGTCTATGCCATTGGCGACTGTGCGCAGCAGCGGGAGGCCATCGGGAAGCGCCGCCCGGTGGAGGCCGTATGGTACACCGGCCGGATCATGGGCGAGACCGTGGCCCGGACCATCTGCGGACAGCGCAGCGAATACCGGCCCGGACATTGGTTCAATTCCGCCAAATTCCTGGATATCGAATACCAAACATATGGCTGGGTCTTCAGCGAATCGCGCCGCGGGGAGGAGGAAGCCCACTTTCACTGGAGACACCCCAGGGAAAAAGTGTGCATCACCGTTGCTTACGACCGGAATTCCAGGGCCTTCCTCGGCATCAATACCTTCGGGATCCGAATGCGGCATGAGGTATTCAACGCCTGGCTCGACGAGGGCCGAAGCGTAGACGACGTTCTGACGCTTCTGGGTGACGCCTGCTTTGATCCCGAACTCTACCCGTCCTACCTGAGCCTTATCCAAAAGGCCTTTCAAAACCAAAAAATGCTTGCTGTATGAGTACCACCCGATCCATGGCGCTGGCAGGAGGCCCGCCAAAATCCCTGAATATCCAGCAAAGGCTGGCTGTATTGCTGGGCTTTGCCGGATTGTTCATCCTGTTGCTGGCTACCTTCGGCATCTCCTTCCCCAACACCGCCTCCTGGCTCACGTCTGCCCTGCTGGCGATATTGGCCGGAGTGCTCTGGTTCAGCCGGGCCGCCTATTCAGAGGCACCTGCAGGGATCAAGAATAACGGCGTCTGGTTCAAGTCCGTTTCGGGCCGGGGCATCTGGGCCTGGGGCCTCGGCATCCTGTTGACCGGCTTCTACATCGTGTTGTATTTCTACCCACAGTACCTGGGTCTTTCCAGCGAGGGGCCCAACGGGGGCCTGATCGCCCTGTTCGACCCCTTGAGCCGCGCGCTGAGCGGCAACCCGGCCAGCCAGTGGTTCGTTTACGGTGCCCTGTACACCCTGGCCATCCTGGCCTTTGGGGCCAAGTTCATCTGGAAGTACCGTCACAACCGCTATGAGATCATCCGCACGCTCAGCGTCATGTTCTTTCAACTGGCCTTTGCCTTTCTGATCCCGGAGATCATGGCCCGCCTGAACGGCGACCTGCCCTATTACGACCTAAAGAACATCTGGCCGCTGAACTACTACAATTTTGAGCGCTACCGCATCAACGCCTTTATCAGCAACGGGAATCTGGGCCTGGCCATGCTGCTCTTCGGCATCGCGTCCATCCTGGTGATCACCCCTATTCTCACCTACTTTTTCGGGAAGCGCTGGTATTGTTCCTGGGTGTGTGGTTGCGGTGGCCTCGCCGAGACAATGGGGGATCCTTTCCGGCAATTATCCGATAAAAGTTTGCGAGCCTGGAAATTCGAACGTTGGATCATCCACGGCGTATTGGTGTTTGCCGTGGTTATGACGGTTGCCGTTCTGTATACTTTTTTTACCGGAA
>JBNKHB010000413.1:0-1922 GCA_050290125.1 Robiginitalea sp. | reverse complement strand
TCCACGGGTTCTCCGGGCTCTGGAGTCTGACAGGTAACATAGCCTGCCAGGGTTCCGGTCGTGCTCATATTGGCGGCCCGCACTACGGGTTTAAAGATCAGGCCGTTCGCGGAATCGGGGTTGTTGGGATCCCCCCGGAGCACGAACGAACGGCTCAGGTCCACGTCCAGTAACAATTCGGAAGTAAGCTCCCCGGTCACCGTCAGGCCGGGCCGGATTTTGATCTTGATCCCGGTTTGTTCCCCGCTGGGCACCTTCACCTCATAGCTGCTGCCGTCGGATAATTCCACACTGGCATCGGTGACGTAAAGGCGCACCTGGTCATAGGTGCCAACCGGGACTTCGGTAATTCCCATGGACTGCGTCATCCCGTTGGTCAATTTGGTAACATCAATGGTCTGCTCCCCCTCGAACAGGGTCACAAAACGGCCGGATTCCGAATCTTCCTCAAGTTGAGGGCCCCTGGCTTCGATCCTGGTCACCGTCATATAGGCGGCATCCACCAGATGGGCCGGAAAAGGGGCATCGGTAATCTGAACGTGAACGTTCCCGTATTCTACGTATTGGAGTTCGGAGCCGTAGCGGGAGCAGCCTAACAGAATAAGGCCGCTAAAAAGCAGCATAAACAGCCGCGCTTTCTGCGTCTTCATAGGTCTCAGGTTTGTTTGGGGTGCCCGGCCACAGGGGGCACAAGCAAAACCTAAGGTACGAAAATGAGGGGTCCGGCCTGCGGAAATTCGACGAAATCAGCGATTTAGCTGCTTAGAAAACAAAATTTTAGACGAAATGCAGCGATCCTACTAGCGCGTGAGCCATTTGTAGACATCGTTCCCGTTGGCAAAGAGCACCAGGGCGATCAACAGGAAAAAGCCAACGATCTGGGCATATTCCATGAATTTATCGCTGGGTTTGCGCCCGGAGATCATCTCGTAGAGCAGGAACATCACATGCCCGCCGTCCAGGGCCGGGATCGGCAGCAAGTTCAATACGGCCAGCATGATGGACAAAAAGGCGGTGATCTCCCAGAACCCCTGCCAGCTCCAGAAATCGGGGAAGATGTCGAAAATGGCCTTGAAGCCTCCCACGCCCTTGTAGGCGCCGGTGCTGGGGGTGAATATCTTTTTCAGCTGCAGCCAGTAGGCGGCGATCTGCTTCCCGAACTTCTGGGTGCCCACTGAGAAACTCTCCATCAAGCTGTATTCGCGGATGACGGTACTGAAGTAACCGAGCTCCGAAAAACGCTTGTAGCTGCCGCCCTGATAAACACCGATCTTCCCGGCGTCATCCACCTGCAGCTCCACCATCCGTTCGGAGCCGTCGCGCTCCAGCAATACGCTCACGGTTTGCCCGTGAAGCGAATCCAGGATGGGGGCCACCTGGTCAAAATACCGGACGGGCACGCCGTTGATGGATTTGAACAGGTCCCCGGGCAGCAGGTCCGCCTGTTTGTTCAGGGAACTGTCCGAAACCTCCCCGACCATAAAGGGATAGCGCAGGCGGAACAGGCTCACATCCTCTCCGGTGGAGAGCTGCCCGAGGAAATCCTCCGGCAGGGTTATGGTGCGCTGCTCGCCGTTGTGCTCTATAGTAATGCGCTCGGCCGTGATCATATTGCGGCGCAGGTCGTCATAATTGTCGTAGGACTGCCCGTCAATGCTGACCAGCTTATCTCCTGTCTGTACCCCCAACTCTTTCAGCACCGGATTGGTCACATGGTAGCCGTCCGGGATACTGTCGGTGGAGATGTAGGCGTCCCCATAGGCAAAAGAGGTGAAGATATAGATCAGCCAGGCCACCAGGAAGTTCACCGTCACCCCACCCAGCATAATGATCAGGCGCTGCCAGGCCGGTTTTGCCCTGAATTCCCAGGGTTCCGGAGGGCCGGACATTTGCGCGGTGTCCATGCTCTCGTCGATCATCCC
>JBNKHB010000412.1:0-1932 GCA_050290125.1 Robiginitalea sp. | reverse complement strand
TTCCAATTGCCATATTTTCAAAGGCTTTCGTGGAGCTTCCACCTTAAGCCGCAGTGCTATTTTCTCAAGTAATTCCCGGTAGGACAGGTTTTCGCTGACCAGGATAAATCGCTCCCCCGAATGCCCCTCTTCCATAAGCTGCACCATGATCCGGGCTGTATCCATGGCCCCGATAAAGCCGGTCCCGCCCGGCGGGTAGTAGCGAAGCCCCTCTGCCAACCGTGTAAAGAATTTACCGCTACCCGATTCCCAGAATCCCGGGCCGAGGATCACGCCCGGATTGACGATAAGGGTGGGAAGCCCTTCCTGCCCGGCGCGCCAGGCTTCCATTTCTGCCAGATATTTACTGGTCGCGTAGACGCCCGACCGGGCGGGATCCCAGGAATCCGATTCGTCAAGCATCGATCCGGTGCCGTCCACGGTTGCGATGGAACTCACATGGCAAAAGCGCTCTACCTCCGCGGCCAGGCAGGCATTGACCAGGTTTTGGGTGCCTTCGGCATTTACGCGCAGGAGCGTATCCAGGTCCCGCGGGTCAAAGGAGACATGGGCAGCGCAGTGCCATACTTCCACAACCCCATTCAGGGCCCGCTCCAGGACCGGAAGATCGTTGAGGTCTCCATAAACCCATTCGATCCGTTCCCACCAGGACTCCGCTTCGGGCTGCAGGCGTCGGTGTAAGTGCCGGACGCGTTCCAGGTCGCTGTCTTTGCGGCAAAGGGCGCGGACAGGGCCTCCGCGCCGGAGCAATTCCAACAGCAGATGTGAGCCCAACAGGCCGGTCCCCCCGGTTACAAATACCATGCGCCTAAATTAGGGAATCTGCCTGTATATCCGGGCAGATAGGGGATCCGGGCAGGCCGATTTCTTTATATTTGCTGCGAAAACCTAAAGTCTCATGAGCGTGAATTTTGTTGAGGAATTGCAATGGCGGGGCATGCTGCATGATGTAATGCCGGGAACGGCGGAGCATCTTATATCCGGCATGCAGGTGGCTTACGTGGGGATTGACCCCACGGCCGATTCCCTGCATATAGGGCACCTGGTTGGCGTTATGATGCTGCGCCATTTTCAATTGGCCGGCCATAAGCCGATTGCTCTGGTTGGAGGGGCTACCGGCATGATCGGGGATCCTTCCGGCAAATCGGCCGAACGCAACCTGCTGGACGAACCTACCTTGCGCCGGAACCAGGAGGCGCTAAAGCAACAACTGGCGCGTTTCCTGGATTTTGAGAGCGATGCGGAAAACGCCGCCCAACTCGTAAACAACTACGACTGGATGAAGGATTTCAGTTTTCTGGAATTTATTCGCGACGTCGGGAAGCACATCACCGTGAATTACATGATGTCCAAGGATTCCGTGCGAAAGCGACTGGGCGAGGATGCTGCCGAGGGGATGTCCTTTACCGAGTTCACCTACCAGTTGGTCCAGGGGTACGATTTTCTCCACCTGTACCGCCATTACAACTGCACGCTGCAGATGGGCGGCAGCGATCAATGGGGCAATATCACTACCGGTACCGAACTGATCCGGCGCATCGACGGCGGAAAGGGTTATGCGCTCACCTGCCCCCTGATCACCAAGGCGGACGGAACCAAGTTCGGAAAGACGGAAAGCGGCAATGTATGGTTGGACGCGGCTAAGACCAGCCCGTACAAATTCTACCAGTACTGGCTGAATACTTCGGATACCGATGCGGAAAAATATATCAAGATATTCACCTTTTTGAGCAAGGAGGAAATCGGGTCACTGGTGGACGCGCACCGGGAGGCGCCGCACCGGCGTGAGCTGCAGCGACGGCTTGCAGAAGAACTGACGCGGATGGTCCACTCCCGGCAGGACCTGGAAAATGCCGCCCGCGCCAGCGCCATCCTCTTTGGGAATTCTACCTCCGAGGACCTGAAATCCCTGGGGGCCGAAACCTTTATGGA
>JBNKHB010000411.1:0-1933 GCA_050290125.1 Robiginitalea sp. | reverse complement strand
CGAGTTCCGCAGCGCCTTTAAAGGATATCTACGGATCTCAACAGGGCCCGTTGCCCGATGGATAGCTTACTTGCGCTTACCGAAAAATGCCAGGGCCCCCAATAGGATCCCGAATGCCAGGAAACCTGCAGGTGTTACCCAGGACAGTTGTGCAGTATTGCCTCCGCTTTGCAAGGTGAGTTCGGGTACTGCGATCAATAAGCTCCCCTTGAGCAGGTACATTGCGCCTAAAAGGGACACCAGGATGGGTAGTAGTCCCCGCCAACGAAAATGCAATACCAGGATGGTGATCCCGATAAAGAAATGCACCATCCCTGAGAGGTTGATAAGGACCGGGTCCGATCCGGTGTGGGCAATCATTCGGTTGTAAAAATCCGCGGAAACCAGAAAACCGATTCCGGTGACCAGCAGATAGGCCGAGAGGATCTTGGCCAGTGGTCGGGTCTGCATGGGCGTCAGGTTAGGGAGTTCAGCCCAAGGTACGGATTTGGGAGTTAATCGCGGACGATGTAAGGGTCGGACTCCCACTGCTCCCGGGCATCTATTGCGTAATAAAGGGAAGCAAAGGCAGCCTTCACCCACATTACGGCAACGATGGCGCCTACAATAAAACAAAGCAGGCCCAGCAGGAACAGGGGGATGGCGAGAAGGCCCATACCAAAGATGCGCCAGCCGTGTCCGCGGGTCATTTCCCAGCTCTTTTCTATGGCCGCTATGGGCTCCAGCCCTTTGTCCATTACCAGGTAGGACACGAATACAAGCCGGCAAGCCAGGATGATCCCCGGCACGATCAGGAAAAGGAACCCAAGCGCGATCAGTGCAGTGGCAATAAGGTTCGCGAGGATGATATGAACGTATTTGGTTCGGAATCCTTCGATGACCACTTCAATTTCCAGCGGTTCATTCCGCATGGCCCGCACAAAGAGCAGGTCTCCCCCGTAGTTGAGCACGGGGAGGATCAGGAATGCATACGCCAGGGCGATCAGGTGCAATAAAGGCGATATCAGGGATTCGTCCCACTTCTGATCACGGACCACGGAGGCAGGCGCATCCGCAAATCCAAGAAAGATGGTGAGCAGCAGCAGGAAGATGAAATGTATCTTGAGTTGCTGCCAGCCATATCCGTAACTTGCGGACAAGCGGGCTTCGGGATAGGGATTCATCTGATTTTGTTCCATGGGATCGGGATTTGTTCCAAAGCTATGGGTACGGCGCGAACAATCCTTCCTACTTAAGTAGTGATTTTTAAAACACTACTTCCGTAGGGCCCGCCAAGCAGCCATTTTGCCTACTTTTATCCTGCAAACCAACCTCCTTGATCCGTTTCGCCTATATAGCCGATTTTGTCCTTTGCGCAGCCGTTGCCCTGGGTGCCATCTGGATCGCGCGGCAGGCGGTGGTCACCTATAATTCCTCCTTCCACAAAAGGTACTTCTACTATCTGGTAAGTTATTATGCCTTCGCTTTTTATGCGCTATGGGGGCCTATCCTGTCCAGGGAATTGCTCGTGCCGGCAGGCCTGACGATAGAACAATCGGCGCACCTGGACCGGATCCTTCCCTTTTTAGCCATGCCGTTCGCCCTGATAGCCTGGGCCATGCTGGGTGGCCTGGGCAACCACCTGCGCAGCGCCAGGCTCCGTGTGCTGCCCTATTCCGCTTTTGTCTTGGCTTCTGGGATCATAGTGCCATCCATCCTTATGATTCTTGGCCTTTGGAAGAATCCGGAATGGCTGAAAGACGGTCGATTATTAGTACTGTTGGTGGTTGTGTACCTCATCAGCGATGCGGCCTTCAGTCTTCGATGCTTTCTGGGGATACACCTTAACCGGAGTACCGTTCCTGCCGGAGGGAAGTCCACGGTCAACGGCTTCTCGATTTTAGTGCTACTGGCCTGGCTGATCCGGGGCCTGGGGCTTGCCGGCTTGCTGTTG
>JBNKHB010000410.1:0-1945 GCA_050290125.1 Robiginitalea sp. | reverse complement strand
ACGACAGGAACCGGCTGCGGGCCTTTCTTGACAAACTGCTGCTCCACCGGGTAGCGGTTTATAAAAACGGCGATAACAGTTACGTTATCCCTACCGGGCAACCGCAGTACCGGATGGTGCAGAACTTTTTTGAGACCTACCGGCAATACAGGGACAGCGTGTTCTATGACGCTTCCGCCTGGTCGGTGGCCAACTTCTACAATATCGATTACCGGCCCGTCAGGAGCTACAGCCAGGGCGAGGCTCTGACCACCCTCAACGACTGGAAAGCGGTAAATCCGGTCAGCCGTTCTGAGTACGCCTATCTGATCGATTGGCAGGACTACAACGCCTCTGCCCTGCTCTACCGGTTGCAAAGCCAGGGTTTGGTGCTGGCCTCTTCCTTTAAGCCTTTTACCACGCTCGTGGACGGGGCTTCCAGGGAATTCGCCGCGGGAACCCTGGTGCTGCCCGTGGCGCAGCAATCCAAATCCTCAGACGAGGTTTTTCGCCTGCTTAGCGAAGCGCAGCGCGAATTCCAGGTCCCGGCCTATGGAGTGGCCACCGGCTACCACCAGCGGGGGATCGACATGGGGAGCGAATCCGTGAAGGCATTGCGAACGCCTAAAGCGGCCATGATCATCGGAGAAGGCGTCCGGGCCTACGAAGCGGGCGAGGTCTGGCATTTGCTGGATACCCGGGTACACATGCCCATCACCAAGATCCCCCTGCGCGACCTGCCGTCCTCCTCGCTGGACGGCTACAATACCCTGGTACTGGTCAGCGGCAGCTATAGCCTCAGTGACGAGGAGCAACAGCGGATCCGCGATTGGGTGGCCAAGGGAAATACGCTGGTCACCATTGCCGGGGGCTCCAAGTACGCCATAGATGCGAAGTGGGTGCACGAAAAACTCCTTCAGGAAGAAAAGGACAGTACCGAAACCGTCCGGCGCCTGCCGTACCGGGATGCACCTGAGAATATCGGCAAGGAAAGCGTTGGCGGAGTGATCCTGAAGGCCGACCTGGACCTGACCCATCCGCTGGGCTTCGGTTATTCCGGGCGTGAGATCCCGGTCTACAAGAACAACGAGGTATGGCTGCAACCCAGCCAAAATGCCTATGCCACCGTAGCGCGCTATACGCCCAATCCGCACCTGGACGGGTTCCTTACAACAGAAAACCTGGAGAAGGCTAGGGAATCCGCCTCCCTCATCGTAAGCAAGATCGGCGAAGGACGCGTGGTGCTTTTTGCCGACAATCCTAATTTTCGGGGTTCCTGGTACGGGACCAACCGGCTCTTTTTGAATGCCCTGTTCCTGGGGAACCATATCCGGGTACCCGATTAGGCCACATATCCCAAAGAAATCTTTTGCACTTAAAACCATGCGCAACTTCATTGCAATACTCATGCTTCTCTCCTACGGGGGCCTCCGCGCACAGGAGGCCTTGTATGAGGGACCGTTCGAACAACTGATCATTAGGGGAGCTACCCTGATCAACGGCAACGGTGCCCCTCCCATTGGCCCGGTAGACATCGTGGTGGAAGGCAACCGGATCGCCAGCGTACAGAACGTAGGATTCCCGGGCGTTGCCATTGATCCGGAAGATCGCCCGGCCCTTAAACCGGGAGGAAAGGAGATACAGGCAGATGGCATGTTCGTCCTTCCCGGCTTTGTGGATATGCACGGACATATCGGGGGTACGGCCCAGGGCGCGGAACCCGATTACGTCTTCAAACTATGGATGGGCCATGGTATCACCACGGTACGCGAACCCAGCGGACGCGGGGTAGATTTTACCCTGGACCTGAAACGCAAGAGCGCCGACAACAGCATCATCGCTCCCCGCATCCTGGCGTATACCGGATTCGGGCAGGGAAGCGAAACCCCGATCTCCACCCCGGAACAGGCCCGGAAATGGGTACGGGAAAACGCCGCAAAAGGCGCTGACGGCATTAAGTTTTTCG
>JBNKHB010000409.1:0-1945 GCA_050290125.1 Robiginitalea sp. | reverse complement strand
TAAGACAAATAGTCAAAATTGATATAAAAAGTCAAAGGTACGAATATTTGGAAATGAAGAGAGTATGAGTGTGTTTGGGACTGTTTCACTTTACAAACTTCATTCGTGTCATAAATCAATTGCCAAACACCTCTCCATTTATTTCCTGCTGATCGCATCGTTTTATGGATGCAAAGAACGCCCGAAGGAAGTGGCCGACGACCGTCCAAGGCGGATTGAGCTCCTCTTCCTGGGTCATGATAATGAACATCACAATTCCAGGGCCTATATGCCCATCCTGTCGGCCGCACTCACCAAAAGCGGGATCAACCTGACGTACACCGAACAGGTGACGGACCTCAATGCCGAAACGCTGTCAAACTATGACGGACTGATCGTCTATGCCAACCACGAAACGATTTCCCCGGAGCAGGAGGAAGCCCTGCTGGATTACGTGGCCGATGGCCATGCCTTTATCCCCATTCATTCCGCCAGTTTTTGTTTTAGGAATTCCCCGGATTACATTGCCCTGGTAGGCGCCCAGTTCAAAGAGCACGGTACCGGTACCTTTACCACCGAAATCGTGGACAAGGCCCATCCGGTAACGGATTCCCTGCAGCCTTTTGCCACCTGGGATGAAACCTATGTGCACCATCTGGTCGAAGACGATATCCAGGTGCTTATGGAGCGTGTGGAAGGCGATCATCGCGAGCCGTGGACCTGGGTGAAAAACTACGGGGACGGCAAGGTGTTCTACACCGCCTACGGCCACGATGAGCGCACCTGGAACCATCCGGGCTTTCAGGAACTGGTCAAAAACGGTATCCTGTGGGCCGTTCAACCGCATGTCTTCCAAAACTGGGAAGCCTTCGCCAAGGACATTCCCACCCTGCAATACGAACCCAGGGATAATATCCCTAACTACGAACAAAGGGATCCGCCCCTCGGATACCAGTTACCGCTTTCCCCGGAAGCCTCTGCAAAGCTCATGCAGGTGCCTGCCGGATTCGACTTCGAGCTTTTTGCATCGGAACCCGACATAATCAATCCCATTGCCATGGACTGGGACGAAAAAGGACGCCTATGGGTCATTGAAACGGTGGACTATCCCAACACGGTGCGGGATGACAAGGGCTCGGGCGATGATCGGATCAAGATCTGTGAGGACACGGACGGCGATGGAAAAGCAGACAAGTTTACCGTCTTCGCAGAAGGCCTGAACATCCCAACGAGTTTTGCCTTTGTAAACGGCGGGATCCTGGTCTCCCAGGCGCCGCAATTCCTGTTCCTGAAGGATACGGACGGGGACGATGTGGCCGATCTGCGAGAAACCGTTATTGAGGGTTGGGGTACGTTTGATACCCATGCGGGGCCCTCCAACCTGCAGATAGGCCTGGACAACCATATTTACGGAGTGGTTGGGTATTCGGGATTCGAAGGGTCCATTTTCGGGACCCCCGAGAAATTCCGGCAGGGGATCTATCGGTTCGATCCGGATTTTGAAGACTTCGAATTCCTGACCAATACGAGCAACAATACCTGGGGCCTCGGCTTCACCGAATCCAATGCCATCTTTGCGTCTACGGCAAACAATACCCATAGCGTCTTTATGGGGCTTCCGAACCGGACGCTGCGTGAAGTCCGGGGAATTTCGGAATCGGGCAATCGCAAGATAGACGGGCATTACGCCATGTTGGCCATCACGCCCAACATTCGCCAGGTGGACGTTTTCGGAGGGTTTACGGCCGCTGCCGGCCATTCCTTCTACACGGCGCGGGAATTTCCGGAACGCTACTGGAACCGCATTGCCTTTGTTTGCGAACCTACCGGAGGGGTGGTGCACCAGGCCATCCTGGAGAAGGAGGGCGCCGGGTACCGGGAAAAAGACGGTGGCAACCTCCTGGCCTCTTCGGACGAATGGGTCTCGCCTGTGGATGCAAAAGTGGGTCCGGACAAAGCGGTATGG
>JBNKHB010000408.1:0-1960 GCA_050290125.1 Robiginitalea sp. | reverse complement strand
GTCAACGCACATATGGTTTCTCCCCTGTCAAAAAACCTGATTGCCGGAGCCATTGGCGCGAGCGGCGGGCTTGGCGCAATGCCGCCACGGCCGTTGGCTGAGGCCGAGCAGGCCGGGCAAGCCTTCGCTAAAAAAGTGGGCGCGCAGTCGCTGGCAGAACTACGCGCCATGCCCGCCCCAAAGCTACTGGAAGCAACCAAGGGAATGGTACCGAATGATTTCATTGGGGTACTGGGTGGAGCGTTCTTCCCCAACGCCCCCTCTGAAATTCTCGCCGCCGAAGAAGGTGCTCATGTCCCGCTGATGGTGGGCTGGAATTCCGAGGAAATGCCCTACCTCGCCTTGTTTGGCAATCGTCAACCAACCCCGAAAAACTATGCGGCGGTGGTGCGGGAACTATATGGGGATCAGGCAAATGAAATTCTCAGGCTCTACCCAGGCGCAACGAGGGAGGAGGTCGAGCAATCGGCCACCGAACTGGCCGGAGATCGTTTCTTGGTCTACAGCACCTGGAAGTGGGCGGAGGAACATCGCCGAACCGGCAGCCCGGTGTACCGCTACTACTATGCCCATCCACGTCCCCCGATGGTGCCGGAAATGGCGGATGCCAAAGCGGGATTAGCCGGCGGAATCATTCGGGATGCGGATGCAGCGGAAGAAGCCATCATCATGCCTCCCGCCAAAGGAGCGGTACACTCGGCAGATATCGAATACGCAATGGGTACTCTGGCGACCAATAAAGTTTATGCCTGGACCGCTGAGGATGAGCAGGTTTCGGAGTTGATGCACGGCTATTATGTCAATTTCGTTAAAACCGGGAATCCAAATGGTCCGGGTTTGCCTGAATGGCCTCGGATGGATGCTGGTGCGGAAATGCAGGTGATGGTTTGGGATGTGGATCCGCACGTCATGGCCGATCAACACCGTGAACGGTATGCATTCCACGATCAGTTTTTTAAGAAGTAGGAGACACCTCATGACGACATGGAAAAAAGACGAACTTGATAAAATCGGCAACGCGGCAGAATTGCGTGTTGCCCCCCAGCGGCGCGACGGCACGCTGCGCAACCCGGTGATAATTTGGGTCGTCCGCGTCGATAACGACCTCTACGTCCGCTCTTACCGAGGCCCCAAAGGCTCTTGGTACCGCGCAGCCCTGAGGGGCCAAGAAGGTCAAATTCGGGTCGGTGGTGTACAGAAAGATGTCACCTTTGTGGAAGAAACCGACTCCGGCCTTAACGATCAGATTGATGCGGCTTACCGTGGTAAATACGGCCGTTACCCCCAATACGTCGCTCCCCTGGTGAACAATGAAGGGCGCTCAACCACGCTGAAACTGGTTCCCCGCGCAACAGACGCTTAATTCATTCGTTTTGAAACAGACAGGAGCTAAAAAATATGGACGTAAATCAAGCACTCAGCACAAAACAACAAAGCATCATCCCCATCGCCGCTTTCACTGCCAACGGTGATCTGGATAGACTGAAAACCGCCTTGGCAGAAGGTTTGGCGGCGGGGTTGACGGTGAATGAAATCAAGGAAATCCTGGTCCATCTTTACGCCTACGCGGGCTTTCCCCGCAGTTTAAACGGCATCAACACCTTTATGGCAATGCTGAATGAGCGCCAGACTCAAGGCATTGAAGATGAAATCGGCCCTGAAGCCGGCCCGCTGCCCGCCGATATGGACAAGGATGAATACGGCGCTAAAGTGCGGGCCAAGCTGGCCGGGTGGGAAACCATCCCGCCAGCCGGTGGGTATCAACTGTTTGCCCCCATCATCGACACCTTCCTGAAAGAACACCTTTTCGCCGATATTTTCGCCCGCGATGTTCTTGATTTTCAGAGCCGGGAACTCGTAACCATCTCTGCCCTTGCGAGCATGACGGGCACTGGTGGACGGCTCTATTTCCACTTAGGTGCAGCGATGAATATTGGGCTCAGTGAAGCGCAAATGCACA
>JBNKHB010000407.1:0-1962 GCA_050290125.1 Robiginitalea sp. | reverse complement strand
AGGTGGTCCAGGCTATTTTTAAAGGGATGCTGAGCGCAAATATCAACAGGAGGACCTCCAGGACGCCTGGCGGCTGTTTCCGCCACTTCCACAGGAAGAACCCAAGGAACATCAATGTCAGCGGGACAATGAGGAACAAGGGGTAAACCGATCCCTTAAGGGCCATTTCACCGGGGGCGGCAAAAATTACGTAGGGGTCGAAGGGTTTGCTTTCGGTCTTTAGCCGCAGCGCGCCGCCATCCAGATCCAGGGAAGGGCTGAAATTGATGATGCTGGTGAGGACTTGCTCACGGTCCATTTTAAGACGGCCGCCTTTCCCGATCCATTCAAAGGATGAGATCACGACCCTGTTCGGGTCGGTGTTCCGGCCCAGGTCGAGCCGGATCTTGCGAACGGCCTTTGGGCTTTGGGGTAGATCAAAGACGAGGACACCGACATCCCGGCCGGTATTGGGCACGTGCACGGCATCCCGAAATTGATCCGTATAGGCCAGCAACAGTTCGGTCCTGGGTCCTGGAGTCAGGTTGGTCTCGACCCGGAGTTGGGAAAGTCCGTCCAGAAATTGCGATTTGAAGTAGAACAGATAGGCATTCCCCAACACCAGGGCAAGCAAGATGCCTGCCAGCAAACAGCTGAGCAACGCATTTCCTTTGAGTTTGGTCCCGGGCATTTAAGCGGTACTTTCGGTTACCTCCCGGTCCCGGCCGGTCCCGGAAGAATTCCACACGAGTCGTTTCCCTTCAAAGAATGCGAACAAAATGCAATAGGCCAGCTGGAACGAGATGCCGGTCACGATGAGCATGTTGGTGAAAATATTCAGCAAGACAATAACGGAAAGCACCGATACGGCCGTTACGTGATAGCTGCTTCGCGGAGGTACCAACAATAGAAAAACCAGGTAGATGGCCAGGTGGATGAAGAACAGGAGGTATGGGCCATACCAGCCTATATACGCATAGGAGCGCGCGTATGCGGTCCCTACGGTGAGCCAGGGTACGATCCGGGCCAGCTCGATCCGGTTCAGGCCCAATGCTTCCCCTAACCCTTTGCTTATGGCCCTGGGCAGGTTCTCATAAAACAAAAAGCCTTTGATATCCGGATTGGTATCGTGCCTTTTGTCAATCGTGTTCTGAAAATTCGCCAAAGGCGAGGCGGCGTACAGATAGGTCCAGTAGTACTCTTTTGGGATCTTCGATTCCATGAATGCCTCGGTGGCCCGGCTTTGTTCGTAAATATAATCGCCCCCGGACCGCAGATTCCCGATCCATCCGAACACGAATAGACCGATAAGAGTGAGGACGGCGAGCTTTAACTGTGTGGCGGCCCGGACCCGCTTCAGATAGTGGAGATAAATGAATACCGTGGTAATGAGTCCGAAAAAAATAATGCTGCGGTTCACCATCAACAGTGCGGGCAGGTACAACAGCAGATAGATCCTCAGTGCGCCGGCGGATTTCTGCGACATATAGGTCGAAAAAGCGTGCGCGATCAGAAATGAGTTGAACGAAGTAAGGATCCCGTGCAGGAGCGGGAGGCCGAATTCGCGATAATCGATGCCCGGCCGGCCCATGAGTATGGAAAGTAACGGCAAATCCCGTTCCGCCACCATTTCCATGGCGTAGAAAAAAAACAGGGCTGCGGTGAGCCTGGAGAGAAAGCGCACGCGGGTCCGGGAGGGGGTTCGCCTGATAAGTTTGTAATGATCCGAGAAGATCCCGAGGGCTATGAAAACGAGAAAGGTTACCGCAAAGAACCATTTTACTTCCGAACTGATCTCCGGATAGATCTCGGACCATTGCAGGGAATATATCAGGAACGCCAGGATAAATCCGGCCACGTAAATGTAAAACGGGTTACGCGCTAGCTTGAACATGCTATTTCCTTCTGTGTGCGACAGACACAAACCCCACCCGGGTTTGCCCCCGGATTATTGCAGGCCCAGGAACCCTTCGCGGGCAATGG
>JBNKHB010000406.1:0-1973 GCA_050290125.1 Robiginitalea sp. | reverse complement strand
CTCGCGGGTGAACAACTGCACGATCTTCATCCCGGTGAGCCGCTCCTGCACAAAGGAATTGAGGTTGGCCACCTGGGCCCGCACCTCTGCAAAGGCTACCTTCATTTTTTTCTGGAATACGCGGGTTGCGTAAAGGATCAGCGGCAGGATGGCAAAGACGATCAGCGCCAGCCGCCAGTTCCAAACCAGCATGATTGCCGAAGCAGCCAGCATCTTTAACAAATCCGCCACGATCATAAAGAAGCCCTGCGAAAAAATCTCGCCGATCCGCTGCATATCCGCAACGGCCCGTGTTACCAGCACCCCGATCGAGGATTTATTGTAATACTCCATCCGGAAGCCCAGCATCCGAGAGAACAAATCCGTCCGCATATCCCGGATTACGGATTCGCCCAACCAGTTGGCATAATAAGTAAAGAGCAATTGGGCGATTACCTGCCCGATCAACACCCCGAGCATTGCCAGGGAAAGCGTCAGCAGGTACTCCTGGTCCTTGTTGATAATGGCATCGTCAATGATCTCTTTCAGGATCATGGGCGTGAGGACCGAAAAGGCCATGAGCATGATGGCCGCCAGGGCCGTAACCAGGAATGTCATCCGGTACGGACGGGTGCGGGCCATGACCCGTTTGAATAAGGTAAGGTCAAATGCGTTGCCGGTAGTGTTAGCCATCTAGGTAGATTCCTTCCGGGTAGAGGATTTCCGTCAAATATAGCCCTTTTGCGGGTACGGAAGCCCCGGCTTCGGACCGATCCCTGCTTTTTATAATTGTCTTAACATCCTGGGGTTTCAACTGCCCCTTTCCCACCTGCAGCAAGGTGCCCACCACTGCCCGCACCATGTTCCTGAGAAAGCGGTCCGCAGTGATGGTAAAAATCCATCGGTGCGGCTCCGATTGTTCCCAAACCGCCTTTTCCAGGTGGCAGATAAACGTCTTGACATCGGTATGCACCCTGGAGAAACTCTTGAAATCTTCAAAGGACAGCATATGGGTCGCTGCCTGGTTCATGGCGTTAAAATCCAACGGCTGGATCACATAATGGGCGCCGTGCAGCCAAAACGGGTCCTTCTCCTGAATGAGAATATACTGGTAGCTGCGCCGGATCGCGTCAAAGCGCGCGTGGGCATCGTCGCGTACCCGCCGGACGGCTCGCACGGAAATGTCATCGGGCAGGAACGAGTTGTACCGGTGCAGGAAATCATCGGGCAAAGCACCCTCCGCCCAATCAAAATGCGCCACCATTTTTCGGGCATGCACCCCTGCATCGGTACGGCCGGCCGCTACCAGATTCAGTTCCGAAGCGCCCAGCAAGGTAGCTGCCCGCTGCTCCATGACCTCCTGGACGGATAGGGCATTGGGTTGCCGCTGCCACCCGTGGTATTGGGTACCGAGATAGGAGAATTCCAGGAAGTAGCGCATAATGGATTATCTAAACAGTGAGCAAAGATAGCAAGAACGGCGCCTGCGCGAACCTATGCCCGCTTCCCGAGTTCGATCACTTCAAGGTCTTTGATCTCCGCCCCGTCCACGGTAAAACGCAGCATGGTTCGTACCTTGTGGAAACCGTATTTCCCGCAGGCCCCGGGATTCATGTGCATCAGCCTGAACTTCTTGTCAAACTGAACCTTTAGGATATGGGAGTGGCCGCAGATAAAAAGGCGTGGCGGATTGCGCTCCATTTCCGAGCGTACCCGGGTCTCGTAACGTCCGGGATACCCGCCTATATGGGTGATCCATACGTCCACCCCTTCACAGGAAAAGCGCTGGTCCAGGGGAAATTCGCTCCGCAATTCGTGTCCGTCGATATTGCCGTAGACGGCCCGCAGCGGGGCAATGGCCTTTAGGGCATCCGAAACCCGCAAGGTCCCGATATCCCCGGCATGCCAAATCTCATCCGCCTGCCCTGCATAGGCCAGGATCCGGTCATCCATATGACCGTGGGTATCGGAAAGTAAAAGTATTTTGGTCATCT
>JBNKHB010000405.1:0-1988 GCA_050290125.1 Robiginitalea sp. | reverse complement strand
GACCCCAACATAAGCCTGCAGATTGTGGGCCATACCGATTCGGATGGGGAAACGGCCGCCAACCAGGCCCTCTCGGAAGGACGGGCGGCAGCCGTAAAAGACGCCCTGGTCTCCGTTTACGGCATCGACGCCGACCGGCTCACAACCGCGGGCAAGGGCGAATCCGAACCCGTCGCTGACAATGGCACGCCCGACGGTAAGGCGCAAAACCGCCGCGTGGTCTTCAACAGGCAATAAGATTAATATCATTTGAACAAAATAATCCAGTACACCTATGAATAAGTTCGCTTCCCTCCTGCTGATCTTTATTATCGGCTATGCCCCCGGGCTCGTAAACGCCCAGGATTGTAACACCTACTATCCGTTAAAGGAGGGCGTCCGCCTGGAGTACGCCATGTATGACAAGAAGGATAAACCGGAGGGTACCCAATGGCAGGAAGTTACCGGGGTAAGGGAGACTTCCGACGGCGTTGAAGCCAAAATGAAGATCGGCTTTGTGGACAAAAAAGGCAAACCGGTCTATGAAACGGAATACGGCTTTGTCTGCGACGGGAATGTGATCCGGGTGGATTACCAGTCGTTGATGGCCGGGCCGGCCATGGAGCAGTTCAAGGACATGGAGGTGGAGCTAACCGGTACGGACCTGGAAATCCCCAACAACCTGCATGAGGAACAGGACCTGAAGGACGCCAGCGTCACCATGAAGATCAACATGGGCGGGATGAATATGAATTCGGTGGTGGAAATGACCAACCGCAGGGTCGAGAAAATGGAAAAGGTAACCACCCCGGCAGGTACCTTTGATTGCGCGGTTCTTTACAGTGAAACCCGCTCCAAAATGATGATGGCCGACCGTACCTTCCCCTCCCGTACCTGGATGGCCAAGGATGTAGGCGTTGTAAAATCGGAGTCCTACAATAAAAAAGGCGAAGTGGTCAGCCGGATGGAGCTGACCGCGATCAATTAAGAGAAATTCCCCCGTTTACGAACTGGGACCGTACGTTTTCCGGTTTCTCGGACAACGCGCATCGGTGTCCCCTACCTCAGATATAAACCTGCCAGGCGGCAGCATTATCGGGATTGGGTACGCATTACACCAAAATAGCTTCGGCCATGCGCGTGAAAACACTTTCTATCTTATTACTGACTATCTGGGCGGTATCGGTTCAGGCCCAGGCGGATCTGAGTCTGGATGTAACGGTTGACGACACCCAGGTGGATGTTGGACAAATCATCACTTTTACCATTATGGTCCGTAACGACGGCCCGGAAACCACCTTGGGTGTGGACATCCTGGCCAAGCTCCCGGCAGGCTACGAATTTGTAGGTGCCGAAGCCACCGGAGAAGGCAGCTATGATGCCGTGAGCGGTATTTGGAGCGCGGGCGGGATCGGATTCGGGGCAACCGACCGACTGAGGCTCCAGGCGAGGGTCATCCGCACCACGGACCTGCACTTCCTGGCGGAAGTGGTGTCCAGCGAAAGCATGGATCCGGACAGCATTCCCAATAACGGGGTGGATACGGACGGAGACGGCAATACCGTAGACGACCCGGACGATGAAGATGACGGGGACGGGCAGATCATTATCGCCGGTGGCAGTACAACTCCCGGCAAGGACGTTGGGATATTCGGGGAGTGCCTGGCGCCCCTGGACGCGGAAAGCGGTTTCCCACCTAATCCGGAAACGGAAATCAGCAGCGTGTTCAGGTTCGATTATAAGATCGAAGCCGTGGTGCGATTTCAAATGGCCGACATGGAAGGTTTCAGCCCGGAGTATTCCCGGGGCGATCCCATGGAATACCAGATGACCTACTACGTGAATTCCGCGGATGGCTCCATATTATTTCCGGGTGGAGATACGGGTTTTTTTAAGACCAACGCCAACTACACGGACCAATACGGCACGATCGATGCCGCTGTCTGGCTTTCCAACGGCCAGATGGTCAGCTACGTGGAGGACACGGGGGCCGGGAAGTTCCGGGCCAT
>JBNKHB010000404.1:0-2010 GCA_050290125.1 Robiginitalea sp. | reverse complement strand
GATTGATGTGCTGATCATCGAGGAAATGGGCAAGAATATCAGTGGCGCCGGCTTCGATCCGAACATCACTGGCCGCAATCGCCGCGCAACTCAATGGAAAAGCAACCTTCTGGTGAAGAAGATCGTGGTGCTGGGCTCCGGACCGAACCGCATCGGGCAGGGGATCGAATTCGACTACTGCTGTGTACACGGGGTGCTGGCCGCGGCGGAATGCGATTACGAGACCATTATGATCAACTGTAACCCGGAGACGGTTTCCACGGATTTCGATACGGCGGACAAGCTGTACTTTGAACCCGTTTTCTGGGAGCATATCTACGATATCATCCTGCACGAGAAGCCTGAAGGGGTGATCGTACAGCTGGGCGGACAAACAGCCCTGAAACTAGCGGAAAAGCTGGATAAATACGGCATCAAGATCATGGGGACCAGTTTCGCTTCCCTGGACCTGGCCGAAGATCGGGGCAGTTTCTCACGGCTGCTCAAGGAAAATGGCATTCCCTACCCGCAGTTCGGGGTGGCCGAGAACGCCGACGAGGCCCTGGCCCTAGCCGATGAACTTAAATTCCCGTTACTGGTAAGGCCCTCATACGTCCTCGGGGGGCAGGGTATGAAGATCGTAATCAACAAGCAGGAGCTGGAAGCCCACGTGGTGGACCTGCTGCGGAAGATCCCCAACAACAAACTCCTGCTGGACCATTACCTGGACGGGGCCATCGAAGCGGAAGCCGACGCCATCTGCGACGGCGAGGACGTTTACATCATCGGGATCATGGAGCATATTGAGCCGTGCGGGATCCACTCAGGGGATTCCAACGCCACCTTGCCGCCCTTTAACCTGGGTGAGTTCGTGATGCAACAGATCAAGGACCACACCCGCAAGATCGCGCTCGCGCTAAACACGGTGGGGCTCATCAATATTCAGTTTGCCATCAAGGACGATAAGGTATATATCATCGAGGCCAATCCCCGCGCTTCCCGTACCGTGCCTTTTATCGCCAAGGCTTACGGAGAACCCTATGTGAACTATGCCACGCGCGTGATGCTGGGGCACAACAAGTTAAAGGACTTTACCTTTAACCCGCAACTGGAAGGTTTCGCCATCAAGCAACCCGTTTTCAGTTTCAACAAATTCCCGAACGTCAATAAAAACCTCGGGCCTGAAATGAAGAGTACGGGCGAAAGCATCCTGTTCATCGATAGCCTCAAGGACGACGAGTTCTACAACCTGTACTCGCGGCGTACCATGTACCTGAGCAAGTAGCGGGACTTTGGTTGCTTTGGGCGGCACGCCCCTGGCGTCATTGCCAAGGCATCCTAGACACTTAACGCATAAAAGAGGTTTTCAGCTGCTTTTGCGCGGCCTGCGGAAGGCGTAATAGGCGAGAACGACCATTAAGGCCTGACGGATAGCTTCGCGGATGGGGTAGAGTTTTTCGGAAAGCCCCGGGTCTATCGCCGTCAGCCTGAAATAATAATCGCGCATCTTCGGCACCTTGCCGCCGTGCTCCAAATAGACCACGGCCCTTGCCAACTCGCCTGGCTTTTCCTCCTTAACCGGCTTGCAGGCGGCCAGTCTGGGTGCTCCGTTCTTGTCCGTCACAGCCGAAAATCCGAAGAGCCTGCAGATCATGCCACGGTGGGCATAACCCCCGCAGAATCCACGGTCGCCGTCCTTTAGTAAGGGAGTGAACAACGGGCAAAGCGGTCCCGGTTCGGCCGTCAGGCGCTCATACCAGGCTTCGGCTTCGCCGTTCCTGTAGAGGTGGTAGGCCAGGGGCAGGAATTCGAGAGGGGTGGCCGAAACATCCGGATACTGGCAACAACGGCCGCAGCGCGCCAGACACGACATACCCGTAGCCTGTTGGAAGGTGGCTACCTCCTTCTCCAGGTGGCGGAACTCCCGTTCCACCGCCCGAACCTTGAGATACAATGACAAAAAGAACCAGGGAAAGGCGTAAAATTAAATCATAATCCCACAGCTTGGTATGCTGGCAATAATTTTATTTG
>JBNKHB010000403.1:0-2011 GCA_050290125.1 Robiginitalea sp. | reverse complement strand
CTTGGAATCGTTGATGTATTGCACGTGGTGGATCTTCAGAACTTTCTCCAGGCGGTGCGGGGCACCCTGGAAATTGGCCACGCTGGCCCGAATGCTCTCCTTCCGGATGCCGAGCAGGCTTGCTACTGCAGCCGCCGCCATCGTATTCTTCATGTTGTGTCGCCCTTCGAGCGCCAGGGAATCTGTGGTCATCGTCAGATGTTGTTTATCAGTTTGTATATGTATCGTTGGGTCGTCCAACCATCCTCCTGCAGACGGGTCGTTCTCAAGGGTCAGGGGCCACAGCCTAGACGCAAAACGCCCGGGGCGGATCTCCTCCGCAAGGACCGGGTCATCGCGGTCATAGATCAGGTGGTCCGCTTCCGTCTGGTTCCCGGCGATCCTGAGCTTGGACTGCGTATAGCGCTCCATGCTGTAGGCATAGCGGTCCAGGTGGTCAGGGGTGATATTGGTGATCACCGCTATGTGCGGACGGAACCTCAGGATCCCGTCCAGCTGAAAGCTGCTCACCTCCAGCACATAGTACTCCCGGTCGCCCCGTGCCACTTCGGCGGCAAAACTGTCGCCGATGTTCCCGGCCAGGCCCACGTCCAGCCCGCCCTCGGTGAGCAGGTGGTGCGTGAGCATGGCCGTGGTGGTCTTGCCGTTGCTTCCGGTAACGGCTACCAGGGTAGCACTGCAGAACCAGGAGGCGAACTCGATCTCCGATATCACGGGGATGCCGCGAGACACCAGCCCGGCAACCAACGGCACCGTATCCGGGATGCCCGGGCTTTTAACGCACAGGTCCGCTTCCAGGATCCGGGCCTCCGAATGCCGGCCTTCTTCCCATTGAACTCCAATCTGATTAAGAACTTCTTTATACTTCGGGGCTATGCCTCCCTTGTCGGAGACAAATACCGTATAGCCTTCTTTCTTACCCAGCAGGGCCGCTCCCGCGCCGCTTTCCCCGGCACCGAGCACTACCAGTTTCCCGCCCCGCACAAGGGGCCCGGGCTGCCCGGCCCGTCCCGGTGCGCTTCCCGGCCCTTCCATCAACGCACCTTAAGGGTGACGATGGTGACAATGGCCAGCAGGATCCCGATAATCCAGAAACGGGTAACGATCTTGCTTTCGTGGTACCCTTTTTTCTGGTAATGATGATGAAGGGGCGCCATCAGGAAAATGCGCCTGCCTTCGCCGAACTTGCGGCGCGTATATTTGAAATAGCTCACCTGCAGCATCACCGAGATGGACTCGGCGAAAAAGATGCCACAGAGCAGCGGGATCAATAACTCCTTGCGGACGATCAGGGCGATCACGGCGATCACCCCGCCGATGGTGAGGCTGCCCGTATCCCCCATAAAAACCTGGGCCGGAAAGGCATTGTACCAGAGGAATCCCACCAGAGCCCCCACGAAGGCGGCGATAAAGACCAGCTGTTCACCGGCCCCGGGGATAAAAAAGATGTCCAGGTACTCCGAGAAAATGGCATTCCCCGAAACCCAGGCGAAGATGCCAAGGGTCAGGACTATGATGGCCGAACTCCCCGCCGCCAGCCCGTCGATGCCGTCGGTGAGGTTGGCCCCGTTGGAGACCGCGGTTACGATAAAGATCACGATGGGGATGAACAGCAGCCAGGCGTAGTTTTCGGCGCCTTCCCCCATCCAGCTCACCCAGCGGGTGTAATCCAGCTGGTTGTTCTTAAAGAAGGGAACATTGGTCTTGAGTGATTTTACTTCCTGGCCTTCCACTTCCACCAAATCAAAACTTTCGGTGATCATGGTGGTATTGCGCTCCTTCATGGTCACTTCCGGGTGGAAATAAAGGGTAGCCCCTACCAGCAGGCCGAGCACTACCTGGCCGGTGACCTTGAACCTGCCCTTGAGGCCCTTCTTGTTCTTTTTGAAGATCTTGATGTAATCGTCGATAAAGCCGATCACGCCCATCCAGAGGGTAGTTACGATCAGGAGGATCACATAGATGTTGTCCAGCCTGGCGAAAAGCAGGGTGGGGATAAGCGTGGATAGTA
>JBNKHB010000402.1:0-2018 GCA_050290125.1 Robiginitalea sp. | reverse complement strand
CATTTATGCGGCGGCGGCCCTGGGCTCCCTGCTCTTTGCGTTGGGTAAGTTGCCTTCCTGGCTGGGGTTGCTAATGGGTGTTGGCTTTCTGGTAGGCGCGTTCCTTAGTTGGCCAGAGGCCTACGAAGGCGTCAGCTTTGGAGAAATAGGGATGGCCAATGAGAATATCGAGCGTGGCAGGGAATCGCTGGGGCTGGGCATAACCGCCCTTATCTTCTTTTTCTACAGCTGGAGGTCCCGCGGCAAGCGGATCTCATAACTCGAGGTCAAAGGTTTTTCGGAGCAGGTCTATGGCCGGATTTTTTTCCCGGAGCTTCTCATATTTTTCTTCGGGGGTAAACGCGTATTGTCGGGCCGTTTCTTCGTTTACGGTAATGCGCAGTTGCAAGTCGTAGTTCTGTAGTTTTTCGCGAAGGTAGTCCAGCAGCGCCTGCTGTTCCCGGGTCACTTCTTTCTGCATGGTGTTGTTCGGCAGCTCAATCCAGGCCGTGTTGCCGTCAATCAGCTTGGGACTGTCGGTGGCCAGGCTCGAGGCCAGGATCTTCCGGCCCTGAGCTTCCAGGTCGGCGGTAAACGCCACCCAGTGCTTCTTTAAATCAGATTCCTCAAATGCTTCCCGCGGCAGATTGCCGGGGTCCGGTTTGGACTCATTTTTCAGGGCCTCGTGCCGCTTTTTAGCCCGGATGCTGGAAATTGAAAGCCCGGAAACCTTGCCACCTTCCGGTTTGCGGATGGGGATGCTCTTAAGGGCTGGCCTTTCGCGCACCGGTTCGGGCGTCGTTTCTTCGGCCTGTGGCTGGGTTTGTTCTTCAACCGTTTCTCTGATGGGCGCTGTCTCGGCAGGGTCGGGTTGAGTTGCTGCAAGTGTTTGTGCTGGCGGGGCGGTAATTCGCTCTATGGCATGGCCGTTGCTGAAGTGCGAGGCCGGGATCAGACCGGGTTCAGTGGTCTTTTTTTTTTCAGCCTTGCCGATCGAAGCCAGCTTCATCAGACACAACTCCACCAGCAGGCGGTGATTGCGGCTGCTTTTATAGTCCAGGTCGCACTGGTTGGCGATATCCAATGCCTTCAGGAGAAATGAACCCTCACAGCGCTCCGCTTGTTCGAGAAAGCGCTGGCGGGTACCCGCGCCGGTCTCGAGCAGCGCAACGGTTTGTTCGCTACGGCAGACCATCAGGTCGCGAAAATGCGAGGCCAGCCCGTTGATATAATGATGCCCGTCGAAGCCCTGCGACAGAACTTCATTGAAGTGGAGCAAAAGTTCCGGGATAGCGCCGTCCAGGATCAGGTCGGTACTGCGGAAATACACGTCCACATCCAGGACGTTCAGGTTTTCTGCCACCGCTTTCCTGGTTAGTTTGGAACCGGCAAAACTCACCACCCTGTCAAAGATGGACAAGGCGTCCCGCATGGCGCCGTCCGCCTTGCGAGCGATAATGTGCAAAGCCTCTTCTTCCGCTTCAACCCCCTGTTGCTCGGCAATTTTCATAAGGTATTCGGTAGCGTCCTGAACCGTGATCCGTCGGAAATCGAAGATCTGGCAACGCGACAGGATCGTAGGGATGATCTTGTGTTTCTCAGTGGTGGCCAGGATAAAGATCGCGTGTTTGGGAGGCTCTTCCAGGGTTTTGAGGAAAGCATTGAAGGCCGCCTGGGAAAGCATGTGGACTTCGTCTATGATATATACTTTATACTTACCCACTTGCGGTGGGATCCGCACCTGGTCGATCAGGTTCCGGATGTCATCCACGGAATTGTTGGATGCTGCATCGAGCTCAAAAATATTGAAGGCAAAGTCCTCGCCTTCCCGCTGGCTACCATCCTCGTTGATCTTTTTAGCCAGGATGCGGGCACAGGTCGTTTTGCCGACGCCACGGGGACCGCAAAACAACAGCGCCTGGGCCAGGTGGTTGTTATCGATGGCGTTGAGCAGGGTGCGCGTAATGGCCTGCTGACCCACCACCTCTTCAAACTGCTGGGGCCTGTATTTCCTGGCTGAAACGATAAATGGTTCCATA
>JBNKHB010000401.1:0-2022 GCA_050290125.1 Robiginitalea sp. | reverse complement strand
GATCGCGCTTGCGCCAAAACCGAACAGCAGGGCAAAGTGGTGTACTTCCCGAGGCTCCGCGGATTCCACGATGATGCTCAACTGCGAGCGGCGCCTGCCGAAGCGTTGCAGCCCGCTGTTGACGTATGAGGTGGCCAACAGGGCCGGGATGGGCGCGTGGTCGTCGCTCACATAGCGATCCGAGAGGATGATGATATTGGCGCCTTCGCCGATGGCGTCGTACGCTTGCTTCAGGATGTCCTCCAGCGCGTCTTCCAGGCCGTTCAGACCGCGCGACACCTCATATAGGATCGGGATGGAGACCACCTTGTAGTGCGGGCTCCGGTCGTAGTTCTTGATCTTGTCCAGGTCTTCTTTGGAGATCACCGGATTCTGGATCTTCAGTTTGCGGCAGTGCAACTCGGAGACTTCAAATATGTTGTGGTCCTTGCCCAGCGTCAGGCTGATATCGCAGATCAGTTCTTCCCGGATGCCGTCCAGCGGCGGGTTGGTTACCTGGGCGAAGAGTTGTTTAAAGTAGTTGTACAGCAATTGGGGCCGTTCGGAGAGCACCGCAATCGGCGTATCCGATCCCATCGAGCCGATTGGCTCCTTGGCCGCCTTGGCCATGGGCAGGATGATCGTATTGATGTCTTCCTGGGTGTATCCGAAGGCCGCTTTGCGCTTCTCCAGGGTAGATTCTCCCAGGAACAGGGGGCAATCCCGGTACGGGATGTCCTTCAGGTGCACCAGGTTCTTTTTCAGCCATTTCTGGTAGGGGTGTTTCCCGGCGATCTCTTCCTTGATCTCCTCGTCGTTCACGATCCGTCCTTCTTCCATGTTCACCAGGAACATCTTGCCCGGTTCCAGCCGGCCATGGTATTCGATATTGTCCGGTTCTATGTCCAGGACGCCCGTTTCCGAGGACATCACCACGTAGCCGTCTTTGGTGACCGAGTACCGGGAAGGGCGCAGGCCGTTCCGGTCCAGCAGGGCCCCGATGTAGTTCCCGTCCGTAAAGGGAATGGAGGCCGGGCCGTCCCAGGGTTCCATCAGGCAGGAATTATATTCGTAAAAGGCGCGTTTGGAGGCCGTCATTTCGGTGTTCTTTTCCCAGGCCTCGGGTACCAGCATCATCATTACCTCCGGAAGTGACCGCCCGGTCATCAGCAACAACTCCACCGCCATGTCCATAGAGGCGGAATCCGATTTGCCGGGCAGGATGATCGGCATAACGCGTTTCAGGTCTTCCCCGAACCAGTCGCTTTCCATGATCCCTTCGCGCGAGAGCATCCGCGATACATTCCCGCGCAGGGTGTTGATCTCCCCGTTGTGGCACATATAGCGGAAAGGCTGGGCCAGGTCCCAGGTGGGGAAGGTGTTGGTGGAGAACCGCTGGTGTACGAGGGCCAGGCGGGTAACTACCCGCGGGTCCATCAGGTCCTTGTAATACAGTTTGATATCGATGGGCATCAGCAGCCCCTTGAAGATGATGATCCGCGTGGAGAGGCTGGGGAAATAAAAGTAACCCCGCTCGGAGAGATGGGATTTTAGCACGGTGTGTTCGGTGACCTTCCGGGCGATGAACAACTTGCGTTCAAAATCAAAATCTGCCTGCTCCGGATTGGATTTCCCAACAAAGACTTGCTTTACGAAGGGTTCCGTCTCCGCGGCAATGCGGCCGGGGATGCCCCGGTTGACCGGCACGTCCCGCCAGCCCAGCAGCTTCAGGCCCTGTTCGGCCAATTGTTCTTCAAAGAGTCCAATGCAATATTTTCGCTGGTTCTCCCGCCTGGGCAGGAAGACGTTCCCGACGGCATATTGCCTGGCCTCGGGCAACTCAAAGGAGCAGACTTTCTTAAAGAATTCGTGGGGGATATCGATCAGGATGCCTGCCCCGTCCCCGGTCTTTCCGTCGGAGCTCACGGCCCCGCGGTGCTCCAGTTTCTCCAGGATTTCCAGGGCCTTATGGATAATGTCGTTCGATTTTTCGCCTCGCAGGCTGCAGATGAATCCGGCACCGCAATTGTCATGCTCGAATTC
>JBNKHB010000400.1:0-2024 GCA_050290125.1 Robiginitalea sp. | reverse complement strand
CCCGCCACGAGTTGATCTTCGTTTACAAGGTCGGCACTGCAAAACACCTCAACACCTTCGGCCTCGGCGAAACTGGCCGCTATCGGACGAATGTCTGGGATTACCCCGGCGTCAACAGCTTCGGTGGCAACCAGGAAGACCTGGCGCTTCATCCGACCGTGAAGCCTGTCGCGCTGGTGGCGGATGCCATCCGCGACGTGAAGAAGAACGCCAATGAGGATACCCGGGAATTCAACCCGCAGCTGCACCTGCTTTCCATGGGCGACTGGTACCTCCGCAACGATTTTGAGAACGGGGTCCAAAGCGGCGGCCGCATCGAATACGTATGGCTCTTTACCTGGATCGGTTTGTTCGTGCTGATCCTGGCCTGCATCAACTTTATGAACCTCAGCACGGCGCGTTCCGAAAAAAGGGCCCGGGAGGTGGGCATCCGCAAATCCATAGGCTCCACGCGTACCCAGATCGTGGGGCAATTCCTGGGGGAATCCCTGGTGACCGTGGCCATCTCCTACGTACTGGCAGTAGGTATCGTCCTGCTCTCATTGAGTGGATTTAACCAATTGACAGCCAAAGACATATCCTTCCCCTGGGCGGAGCCGACCTTCTGGCTGGCCTCCCTGGGATTCATCGTTGTTACCGCCTTGCTGGCCGGCAGCTACCCGGCGCTGTTCCTTTCGTCCTTTAAACCGGTTCGCGTTCTTAAAGGCGCCTTCCGGGCCGGTAAGTATTCCTCGCTGCCCAGGAAGATCCTGGTGGTGACCCAATTCACCATCTCGGTTGCCCTGATCATCGGTACCCTGGTGATCATGAAGCAGATCCACCACACTAAAAACCGGCCGCTGGGTTACGATACCAACGGACTCATCCAGATCCCGATCATGAGCCAGGATTTCAACGGCAAATACGACCTGATGCGCAATGAGTTCATATCGTCCGGCGCGGTAGAGGAAATGTCCAGTGCCAGCAGTCCGACCACGGCCGTTTGGTCCAACCGTTCCGGTTATACCTGGGACGGCAAGGACCCCGGTTTCCAGGAGGATTTCGGGTGGATAGAAGTTTCCCCGGAGTATGTGAAGAGCTTGGGATTGAAGATTACGCGGGGTCGGGATTTCTCAAGGGACTTCCTGTCGGACTCCCTTGCCGTCCTGCTGAACGAAACAGCCGTCGAGTATATGGGCGTACAGGACCCGGTGGGCATGATCATCCGGGACGACGACGAAGAGGATCCCGGGCCTCCCTTGACCGTGATCGGCGTGGTGGAAGACATGATCATGCAGTCACCCTACGAGCCTGTCAAGCAAACCATGTTCCTTTTTGACCGCTACGAGAATTCCAGCTACTACAACCTGAAGCTGAACCCGCAGCGGAGTACTTCCGATAACCTGGCCACTGTGGAGGCGGTCTTTAAGCGGCACTTCCCCAACCTGCCCTTTGAGTACGACTTTGTGGACGAGGAATACGGCAAGAAATTCAATTCGGAGGAACGGGTGGCGGACCTGGCCCTGGTCTTCACCATCCTGGCGATCCTGATCAGCTGCCTCGGCCTGTTCGGCCTGGCATCATTCGTGGCCGAACGCCGGACCAAGGAGATCGGCGTCCGCAAGGTACTCGGCGCCACCGTATCCAACATCTGGATGCTCCTCTCCAAGGATTTCCTGTTGCTGGTACTCATTTCCTGCGTGGTAGCCTTCCCCATCGCCTATTTGCTGATGGACGGCTGGATCCAGAAGTTCACCTACCGCACCAGCATTACCTGGTTCATTTTCGTCTCCGCAGGGCTGGGGGCGATCACCATCACGATCATCACCGTGAGTTTCCAGGCCATCAACGCGGCCACCCAGAATCCGGTCAGCAGCCTTAGGACGGAATAATGCATCATCAATCAAAAAACGAACGGCCATGATCAGGAACTTTTTTAAAATCGGATGGAGGAACCTCTCCAGGAACAGGTTGTTGTTCGCCATCAATACGCTGGGGCTGGCCCTGGGGGTCGCAACCTGCCTGACCATCGCACTCTTCGTGAT
>JBNKHB010000399.1:0-2030 GCA_050290125.1 Robiginitalea sp. | reverse complement strand
TTCGATTTGTTCCTTAATGGCTACGGCCGCCGCCAGGCTGGCCGTCCCGAACAGGTTATGGCCGCATCCGTGGCCGGCGGCCCCTGGGTGGAGCGCCTCTTTGGTGGGCTGGGCCTTCTGTGAGATGCCGGGCAGGGCATCGAATTCGCCAAGAATGGAGATGACCGGTTTGCCGCTGCCGTAGGTTGCCACAAAGGCGGTCGGCATCCCTGCAACCCCGCGGGTTACCTGGAAACCGTTCTCCTCGGCGTAGTCGGCGAGCAAGGCTGCAGAGCCGGATTCCTGGAATGCGGTTTCTGCAAGGGCCCAGATGGAGTCGCTCAGCGCGATGAGTTCATTTCGATGCGTTTCTACGGATGCCATAACGGCGCGTTTGGCCTTGCTCACTTTTTGGGCGGACGCCGAAGCGCCGGCCAGCAGGAGCAGGGCAAATACCAGGTAATTTTTCATAAAGGATACGGTTTGATGAGATCCCGGTTTTCCCGGGCTCCTAAAGATATCAAAATTCCCAACCACTGCGGAGGCCGTTCGATACCTGTGCGATATGTCGAAAAATTACAATTTTTAAGGCCTTGGGGAGTTAAAGGAATACGCATCCTTAATGATCGGAATGCGCTAAGCCCTAATCCCATGAAATACAACGTACTGATTCCGTTTGCACTGTTGACCCTCTTGTTAACCCTTTCCTGCAGTGCCACGAACCGCCTGAGTATGACGGTAACTGAACCGGCCGCCGTGAGCCTGCCGGGGAGTGTGCAACGCGTTGGGATCATCAACAGGTCCCAGGCTGCCGAAGGCAGCAGCGGCCTGGCAAAGATCGATGCAATCCTCTCCGCTGAGGGGATGAAACTGGATCGCGAAGGCGCAGCGGCTTCTATTGAAGGCCTGGCGGACCGGCTTAAAATGTCCGGACGCTTCCAGGCGGTAGTGATACTAGATAGCCTGCCCGGCATCAAGGGCGGGCTGAAGGATCTCCCGGCAAGCCTGAGCAGGAAACAAATCGAATCCATCTGCGAGACCTACGGCCTTGACGCCGTCTTTTCGCTGGCGTTTTACGATACCGATACGCGGGTACATGCCGAACTGGGCGTCATGGAGGTGCCCAATGATCTGGGACTCCCCATAAAGGTCCCGGCCCACCAACTGGACCTGGAAACGTCTATCCGTAGCGGCTGGCGCATCTACCTGCCCGAATTGCCCCTCTCGTTGGACGAAGTGGCCTACCGCGACCTGTTCCGGGTTAGCGGCAAGGGGATCAATCCGGTAGACGCCCTGAATTCCATCGCCTTCCGCAAGGATCAGGTACTGGAACGTTCCCGCCGCAGCGGTTACGGTTACGGAGGACGTCTGGAACCAGCCCGGGTGCGCGTTGGCCGCGAATACTTCGTAAGAGGATCGGATCAATTGGCACGAGGCAAACGCCTGGCCCAAAGCGGTGACTGGAATGGGGCTGCTGCTCTTTGGGAACGCGATGTGAACCACCCCAAATCCAAGGTGGCCGGAAGGGCGCATCACAATATGGCCATCATCAATGAGATCAACGGGAACCTGGACGCCGCCACGGATTGGGCCCGGGAAGCGTATACCACCTACGGCACCAGGGAGGCACTGGATTACCTTAGGGTGTTGCAGAACCGGCAGGCACAGCAGCAGGCGCTTACGGCGGACCTAACCTGGTAATCAGCCCAGGGCGGCCTTATACGTTTCCAGACAGCGTTCACGGGCAGCCTTGTGGTCCACGATCCGATCGGGATAGCTGTCCGAGCCGAATTCGGGTACCCATTCACGGATATAGGCCTTGTTCGGATCGAATTTGTCTACCTGCGTCATCGGATTGAAGATCCGGAAATAGGGCGCGGCATCCACGCCGCTGCCGGCGGCCCATTGCCAATTCCCTACATTGCTGGCCAATTCGTAATCCAGTAGTTTTTCTGCGAAGTACGCCTCTCCCCAGCGCCAATCGATCAGCAAGTGCTTGCAAAGGAAGCTGGCCACCAGCATGCGGACCCGGTTATGCATATACCCGCTCC
>JBNKHB010000398.1:0-2038 GCA_050290125.1 Robiginitalea sp. | reverse complement strand
GAGACCTTTTCCCCGGAATCCGACTACGAGAAAAAACCGGACTACGCGGCCGGCGCCCTTGAACTGGCGTTGCCTATCCTGGAAGAAGACGACAAGATTTCCATCCAGCACCTGTTGATCATTAACGACAGTACGGTGATCAAACACTGGAGGCAGGACTGGCTCTTTGAGAACCGTGAACTCTTTGCCTATCACAAGGACAATACCTGGGAATTTCATCGCCTGCCCGGGCGGCATGTTACCGGCCAGTGGACCCAGAAGGTCTTCCAGGTGGATGACAGTCCGCGCTATTCGGGATCCGCAACCTGGATCCATACGGACGGTAAGCATTATTGGGAAAATAAAGCGGCTTCCCCCCTGCCCCGGCGGGAATACACCAAACGCTCCGACTACAATTTGATGTTGCGCGGCAACCGACAGGAGATCACAGAATCCGGCTGGGTGCATGAACAGGATAACGACAAGATCATCCGGGAGGACGGAGCGGATGACGTGCTACTCGCCCAGGAAAAGGGTTGGAATGAATATACCCGCGTAGCGGATGAAAAGTGCCAGGCTGCAATGGAATGGTGGCAAGACCACAAGGATTTCTGGGCTTCGGTGCGCAGCGCCTGGGAAACCGTCTACGACCGGGAAGGTAGTCTAACCCTACACAGGAAAGTTGCGGACAAGCCGCTATACATGTATCTGCATGAGTTGGAAGATAGGGGCGCGACGGCAGAGGAAATCGCTGCGGTTTTGGCCAAATTCGTCGCTACGGATTCAGGGGCGAGCACCCTGCAGGGAAAATAATAGGTGCCGCAATTGCAGCCGCGAGCGGCAAGTAACGCACCTACGCAGGAAGCGGCCCGGTTGGGCCGCTTTTTTCTTGTGCCAAATCCAGGGGAATCCCCACCCCCACCCAAGTCCAAGTTCGCCCTTCCGCCCGCATAATCCCGGCAGCTTTCCCATTTTCCCAAGCGATTTTTATCCGTATCTTAGACCGCATATACCCATCTCAAATGGCCAACTACAATATCGACGCGAAAAAAGAAATGACCTATGACGCCATCGTTATAGGCTCGGGGATCAGCGGTGGCTGGGCGGCAAAGGAATTGTGCGAGCAGGGGCTTAAGACCCTGGTGCTGGAGCGCGGCCCCATCGTGGAACACGTGGTGGACTACCCCACCATGCATGACGACCCCTGGGACATGGAGCTCCGCGAATCGCTCACGCCCGAGCAGCGGGCAAAACACTATAAAGGGATCCGCTCCGGCTTTATCGGCCAGAGCGTGGAGCACTTCTTTGCCAACGACGCCGAGAACCCGTATACGGAGGTAAAGCCTTTTTTATGGATCCGGGGGCATCAGATGGGCGGGCGTTCCCTGCTGTGGGGCAAACAGACTTACCGCTGGAGCGACCTGGATTTTGAAGCAAACGCCAAAGACGGGCACGGGGTGGACTGGCCCATCCGATACAAAGACATCGAGCCCTGGTATACCTATGTGGAAAAATTCGCCGGCATCAGCGGGGAGGCCCTGGGGCTGCCCCAATTGCCGGACAGCCATTTTCTGCCGCCCATGGAGCTGAACTGCGTGGAAAAAGAAGTGAAGGCACGCATCGAAAGCCAGTTCCCGGGCCGGAATATGATCATCGGCCGGGTGGCCCACCTGACCGAGCCGCTCAACGGCCGGGGCCAGTGCCAGTACCGCAACCGCTGTAGCAGGGGATGTCCGTACGGCGCCTACTTCAGCAGCAACGCGGTTACCCTGCCGGCGGCGAACGCCACCGGCAACCTGACCATTCGCCCGTACTCCATCGTACAGTCCATTGTTTATGACGACCAGAAGGGCAAGGCTACCGGCGTGCGGATCATCGACGCCGAGACCAACGAGGCCATCGAATACCACTCCAAGATCATTTTCTGCAATGCCTCTACCCTGAGCACGACACAGATCCTGATGAATTCGGTCTCGGACCGTTTCCCCGAAGGCCTGGGTAATGACAGCGGGCAATTGGGGCACAACCTGATGGACCACACCTACCGCATCGGGGCGGT
>JBNKHB010000397.1:0-2039 GCA_050290125.1 Robiginitalea sp. | reverse complement strand
GGCAGGTAGCAATGGTCTTGTGCTCTTCCCCGGCGGTGATGCTGAAATGCTGCCACCCGGCCGCCTGAGGCAACCGCTTTTTGAGCACCGGGAGGCAATCCCTTTCCGTATTGTTATCCGTCAGCAGGAATACAGCGGACGGATTGCGGGTTTCCAGCAAGGCCTGCAGAGCTTCGTAAGCCGGTTCGGAAAAATGTACGGAATAGGAATCGGTGCGGATGGCATCCATGGAGCGGGCTATATGCGCGGCAAATTAATCGTTTTTTTTCATTATTGCTTTACCGCGGCAGGAAGTATATTTGCCCTGTACCAAACCTAACCGGCATATGGAGCGAATTTTTGAGAACACCGAAACGGCCTTCGCATTAAAATCGGATGCGGAGCTGGAACGGGCCTATTATTTGTTCAAGCTTATCTCCAACGAACCGCTGGTAAAGATCGGTACCAGCCTTACCAATTTTGCCATCAAGGCCAAGCTGCCCGTAGAGGGGTTGATCCGCACCACTGTCTTTGACCATTTCTGCGGCGGGGTGAACGAGGAGGATTGTATGCCGGTGGTGGAGCGGATGTGGGAGAAAGGTGTATGCACCGTGCTGGACTACTCGGTAGAGGGCAAGGATACGGAAGACCCGCTGGACGACGCCCTGGCCAAGGTCCTGGAGATCCTGGACTTTGTAAAATTAAAGGATGCCATGCCCTTTGCGGTCTTTAAGCCCACCGGCCTGGGAAGGCTGGCCCTGTTCAAGAAGAAGAGCAGCGGCGACGCCCTTAGCCCGGCCGAATCCGCGGAATGGGACCGGGTGGTGCGGCGTTTTGATACCTCCTGTAAAAAGGCCTACGACCTGGGGGTCTCCCTGCTGATCGACGCGGAGGAAAGCTGGATGCAGGAGGCTGCGGACCGCCTGGTGGAGGAGATGATGCGGGCGTACAACACCAAAGAGCGCATTGTATTCAATACCCTGCAGATGTACCGGTGGGACCGGATGGACTACTTCCAGGAACTGCTGGAGCGGGCCCGCCGGGACAAATTCCATGTCGGCATCAAATTCGTCCGGGGCGCTTACCTGGAGAAGGAAAACGAACGGGCCGAAGAAAAGGGCTATCCCACGCCCATCTGCGCCACCAAGGCAGAGACCGACCGGAATTTTGACGCCGCTGTGGACCTGGCGCTGGAGAACCTGGACCGGGTGTCCCTGTTTGCCGGCACGCACAATGAGGCCAGCTCTTACCGGCTCATGGAAGGGATGAAACAAAAAGGGATCGCCGCAAACGATCCCCGTATCTGGTTCGGCCAGCTCTACGGCATGAGCGACCACATCAGCTTTAACCTGGCCAAGGCCGGCTATAACGTAGCCAAATACCTGCCATTCGGGCCGGTGCGCGACGTGATGCCGTACCTGATCCGCAGGGCCGAAGAAAATACTTCCGTGGCCGGGCAAACCAACCGCGAATTGGAACTGCTCAAAAAGGAGCGGGAGCGCCGGGAACTTTAGTTGTTTATTGGCCCGGCCTCATAGCCGGTGAGCCGCGTAAGGCTGTCGCAGCGCTGCAGGGTAAGCTGAAGTTTGAGTTCCTTGTAGGCCCCGCTTACGCGATATAGCCCGCAGGGTTCCGCCCTGGGGTCGCTGGCTGAAAAATCCACATCCCCTTCTCGGAGTAAATAACGAACCGCCGTGGTGTCCGCAGTGTCCTCCAAATCCGGAAGGACTTCCAGCGGCTGCTCCCGCAGCGCCTTCAGCACCCGGCAATTGGGCAGGTAACAGAATTCCACGCCGGTTTCTTCGGACTTTTTACGCAGGAAGAACGCCAGGAAGATAATGCCTATGGATAACCCGATCAGGTAATATCCGAATCGCTTAAGAAATGCCATTGATCAGAATATCAGGAAGTTGATATCACTGAACTTCATGCTGAACCATTCGCCCACCATCCGGTTGGTAAGGATGCCGTGGTACATGTACAGCCCGTTGCGCAGGCCCTTGTCAAAGCGCAACGAATTTTCCAGGCCGCCGTCCTCGCCGATCTTGAGCAGGTAGGGG
>JBNKHB010000396.1:0-2041 GCA_050290125.1 Robiginitalea sp. | reverse complement strand
AAGGACTGCCTGTAACCATCAGACTGCTGGACCCGCCCCTGCACGAATTCGTACCTCACCAGCTTGCTACCCAGAAGGAACTGGCCGAGGAGCTGCATATCTCCCTGGCCGCCGTTAAATCGAAAGTGGCCGAACTGGAGGAATTCAATCCTATGCTGGGGCACCGGGGCTGTCGTTTGGGCAATACGTATCCGGAGATCACCGAAATGCAGACCCGGGCCATTCTGGAGGCCGCGCTGAACCTCAAAAAAGAGGGTATCGATACCAAACCGGAAATCATGGTTCCCCTGGTAGGGGCCGTGGAGGAATTCATTCAGCAGAAAGCGGTGATCGACCGTACCGCCGAGGAAGTATTCAAGCGCCGGAAGGATTCGGTGGAATACTCCGTAGGCACTATGATAGAAGTGCCCAGGGCTACCCTATTGGCCGATACCATAGCCGAACATGCCGAATTCTTCTCCTTTGGCACGAATGACCTGACCCAGATGACCTTTGGGTACTCCCGGGATGATTCCGGCAAATTCCTGCCGATATACATCGAAAAGGGGATCCTGAGCGCCGATCCTTTTGAGGTGTTGGATCAGGAAGGTGTCGGTCAACTGGTGAAAATTGGGACCGAGCGAGGCAGATCAACCAGGCCAAATCTTAAGGTCGGTATCTGCGGCGAACACGGCGGGGAGCCAAGTTCCGTGGAATTTTGCCACCGCACCGGACTGGATTATGTAAGCTGTTCTCCCTTCCGGGTACCGATCGCCCGCGTGGCGGCGGCACAGGCGGTGCTGATGGAAAATGTCTGATTCCCATTGGCCCGTTAATTCAGGAATCGCCAGTAGTTAACTCTATTCAATAACAACGCCCCGGCAGAAAAGCCGGGGCTTTTAATTGAACTCAACGGGAACTTCAAATTCCTGCGGCAGATGCGCCCTTCTGCTTTCAAACAATATCAGGGCTGGAGGCAATTACGCTCAGGGTATTTACGCTGTTTAGGCTCACTCAGGAGATTAACGTTGTTGGGCTCGCTTACGGTCCTGCCTTAAGCGGAGCGATTCGCGTAGAAACGCTATTTTTACACCTTATTTGGCCGGATGATCAGCTTCTTTTTTAAAAAACGCTTCCTGATAGACTACCTCGGGAATTTTGTGGACATCCACAATCACATCCTGCCCGGTATTGACGATGGAGCCGATTCCCCGGATACCTCCATCAAACTGATACAGGGATTTGCAGAGCTTGGGATCACCAAATTTATTGCCACGCCCCATATCATGGCTGAGTATTACCCCAATAACCGGCAAACCATAGAGGGAGCACTTGAAACGCTGCGTGAACCCCTGCTTTTAAGGGGACTTAGCGGGATTTCGATCGAGGCTGCTGCCGAACATATGATCGACGATGCTTTTGAGGGGCGCCTGGCCGCAGACGCGGTCCTCCCAATTCGGCAGCAGTACCTGCTGGTGGAAATGTCGTATCTACAGCCTTCCCTGAACTTTGACGAGGCCATCATACAAACTTCAAATAAGGGCTTCCACCCTATTCTAGCGCATCCCGAGCGGTATGCCTACCTCCATACCCGTATGAAGAAGTATTTTAAGTATAAGGAACGGGGCATCCTGATGCAACTGAATCTGCTTTCGCTCGGGAAGTACTACGGATCCCAGGTTTACAAAACGGCCCTGACACTTTTGGAAGAAGGATTGATCGATTTTTGCGCCACCGACCTGCACAACGAAATCCACCTGCAGGGACTGCGGGAAATAACGCTTACCCGCAAACAGCTGGAACTCATCCAACCCGTGATCCGGCAGACGATTGAGGTGTTTTATTGATGTTTGACAAGTAGCTGATAACTAAAGGCCGCCGATCCATATGTAGTCATTTTTAAGACATACATCCCTTCTTCCAGCCCAAAAGTCTCTACCCGATAGACGCCATCTGTAATGAACAATCGCTCAGCTGTTACCGTACGAATCAACCTTCCAATGGAATCGAATATGAGAAGTTCCTTCAAAGCAACAGAATTATCGGGCATGGCAATATCTAC
>JBNKHB010000395.1:0-2042 GCA_050290125.1 Robiginitalea sp. | reverse complement strand
ATTTTCTTACATCTGAAGCATCATAGTTCTTGCCGTAAAAGTCCCGGATGGTCTTTACCACGGCTTCCCGAAAAGCAGATTGATGTGTTCCACCTTGGGTTGTATGTTGCCCATTAACGAAAGAGTGGTACTCCTCGCTGTACTGTGTCCTGCTATGGGTGAGGGCCACCTCAATGTCCTCCCCTTTCAGGTGGATGATGGGATAGAGCAGGTCTTCGGGGCTGTTGTAGTCCTCCAGCAAATCCTTGAGACCGTTTTCCGAGTAGAATTTTTCCCCGTTGAATACAATGGTAAGCCCGGGGTTCAGGTAGACGTAATTGCGGAGCATCCGCTCCACGTATTCGTCCCGGTACCGGAATTTCTTGAAGATGCTTTCGTCCGGGGTGAAGGTGATCTTGGTACCCCGCTTGCGGGAGGTTTCTTCCAGGAATTCTTCGTCCACCAGTTCGCCGATACTGAATTCGGCGGATTTCGACTGGCCGTCCCGGTTGGATTCCACCCGGAAGTAGGTGGAGAGGGCATTTACCGCCTTGGTCCCTACCCCGTTAAGTCCCACGGACTTTTTAAAGGCACGGGTGTCGTACTTTCCTCCGGTATTCATTTTGGATACCACATCCACCACCTTGCCCAGCGGGATACCCCGGCCAAAGTCGCGGACCGTGACCTTATCATCGCGGATGCTGATCTCGATGGTCTTCCCGGCCCCCATCACGAATTCGTCGATACAGTTGTCGATGACTTCCTTCAGCAGGATGTAAATCCCGTCGTCGGCGGAAGAGCCGTCCCCGAGCTTCCCGATATACATTCCCGGGCGCATACGGATATGCTCCTTCCAGTCCAGCGACCGGATGTTGTCCTCGGTATATTGGGTTTCTGCCATTAAAGGGGGTTTAACCTGCTAATATAAAATTTAGGGGCACAAATCAAAATCGGGGCCGCTCAAAGTAATCAACAAAGGCAGTCCCGGCTGTTGATTACTTTATTTACGGAGTTTTTTGAATGGGAGATGTCGGCAGTGCAAATGAGGCTCAAAACGCACCTTGGTGAGCAGTATTTGCAGGCTAAACGTTAAACCTGAAATGCATCACGTCCCCGTCCTTCACCACATACTCCTTGCCTTCCACCCGCATTTTGCCGGCTTCGCGCACCTTGGCCTCGCTTCCGTAGGTGACGTAGTCGTCGTAGGCGATCACTTCCGCGCGGATAAAGCCTTTCTCAAAGTCCGTATGGATCACCCCAGCCGCCTGGGGGGCGGTAGCGCCAATGGGGATGGTCCATGCGCGCACTTCCTTCTCCCCGGCCGTAAAATAAGTGTGCAGTTTCAACAGGCTGTAGGCAGCCCGGATCATCTTGGAGGCCCCGGGCTCGTCCAGCCCCATGTCTTCCAGGAACAGTTGCCGCTCCTCATAGGTTTCCAACTCCGCGATATCCGCCTCAGTGGCTACGGCCAGAACCAGTACTTCTGCCTGTTCCCCGGCCACGGCCTCGCGAACGCGATCCACATAGGCATTTCCGCTGCCTGCTGCCTGCTCGTCTACATTGCATATGTACAGGACAGGCTTGTCCGTGATAAGCTGCATGGGTTTTACATACTCCTGGTATGCGTCCTTTTCCACCGGTATGGCGCGTACCGAAGTGCCTGATTCCAGGCCCGACTTCAGAGCGTTGAGCACATCCACCTCCTTTTGGGCTTCCTTGTTCCCGGTACGTGCCGCCCTGCCTGCCTTTTCCAGCCGTTTCTCGACGGTCTCCAGGTCTTTCAGCTGCAGCTCCATATCTATGGTCTCCTTGTCCCGGATGGGATCTACCGAACCATCCACATGGACAATGTTATCGTTGTCAAAACAACGCAGGACGTGCAGGATGGCATCGGTCTCCCGGATGTTGCCCAGAAACTGGTTGCCCAGGCCCTCGCCCTTGCTCGCGCCTTTTACCAGCCCGGCAATATCCACGATCTCCACGGTAGCCGGAACCACCCGCTGCGGCCCTACCAGTTCCTCGAGCTTCAGCAGGCGCGGGTCGGGAACGTTTACCACCCCGAT
>JBNKHB010000394.1:0-2053 GCA_050290125.1 Robiginitalea sp. | reverse complement strand
GTCCCTGGTAGTTCCGTAAAGCGCAGGGCTGGTGAAGATGTCGAAAAACCCAGGATCCACGGCATAAACCCGATCCACCAGATTGCTTTTGTTACCAACCCGCACATTTACGGATGGTTCCCCGATCTGATAGGCCCGGGTGAATTCCTCGACCTGGGGAATTTCGGCCTTAATTTTCGGACCGACAGGCGGAAATGTTTCGCAATCCTGGGCTGTTACGGTTTCTCCGTCCAAATAATCCGTTGTGATCCTGACGATCCGTTCAGCATTCAGGTGGTTGTCTTCATAACTGAATTCGTAGCTGGCATACACGGCAATAAGCAGGCTTATGGCAAAACCGGTCATCAGGCCGAGGATATTTATGATCGTGAAGCCCTTGTTCTTCAGCAGGTTCCTCCAGGCGATTTTCAGATAGTTCTTAAACATGACCGTTATTTTTTGATTGATGAATTATTCCGTTCGAAGGCTGTTTACCGGGTTTGCCATGGCGGCGCGGATGGCGTGCAGGCAGACCGTGACTACGGCCAATGCCAGCAGCAGCCCGCCGGACAACAGGAAGTACCAGCCGTTGATCCCGCTGTTAAAGGTGAACTGCCCCAGCCAGTTTCGCATGAAGTAATAGCCCAGGGGCGAGGCAATAAGGATAGCGATCAGGATCAGGGCCACAAAATCGCGAAGCAACAACTGCGTGATGCTGCGCACGCTGGCCCCGAGTACCTTTCGCACCCCGATCTCCTTGGTGCGTTGTTGGGCGGTAAAGCGGGCCAGGCCAAAGAGGCCCAGGCACGAGATCAGTATGGAGATCAGCGAGAACCAAAAAGTGAGGGTTCCCGTCAACTCCTCCGCCCGGTAGGTCTGCGCAAGTTGCTCGTCCAGGAATTCGTAGTGGAAGGGGATGCCCGGGACGATGGCCTGATAGCCCTCTTCCAAGGCCTCCAGCCCTTCCGCGATTTGGTCGGAACGCAGCTTTACAAAGACGGTGCCCGCATTACCCAGTTCCAGGAAGTAAACGGCAGGCTGAATGGGTTCGTAAAGGCTGCGGTTGTTGTAATCCTTCAGTACGCCGATGATATTCCGTGCCGATCCCCAAACCTCGATAGTCTTACCAACAGGGTCCTCCATTCCCATTACTTCCAGGGCCTTTTCATTGACGACGATATGAACGGTATCCACCGTAGCTTCCCGGTAGAAATTTCCCTGGACCACCGGGATGCCGAAGAGCTCCGGGAAATTGTAATCCGACCAAAGCAGCGCAAATTCGATGTTCTCCTGCTCGGTCCGTTTCCCGGGCCATTGCACGCCCTGGGAGGACGCGTACATATCCAGCGGGGAGGGGCCGGCCAGGGTAACGTCCTCAATGGCCGGTGAGGTGATGAGCTCGTTGCGCAGCGCATCATAGTGCTGGTTGAGTTCCTCGCTGTGCTGCAGGCCTACGATGTAATCCTTCTGGATGCCGAGGTTCCGTGTCCGGATGTAGTCCACCTGGTTGCGGACCACAAATGCGGCCAGGATGAGCAGTACGGACAACCCGAACTGAAAGACCACCAGTCCCTTTCGCAGCGAGATGGTCTTCCGGCCCTCCTGCCATTTTCCCTTGAGGGCATTCATCGGGCGGAATGACGCCAGCACCAGTGCCGGATAGGCCCCGGCCAGCAAGGTGGTCAGACCAAAGATAGCCAGCAGCATCCCCCAGGTTAGCGGATCCCTGAAGGAGACCGCCAGCGACTTGCCGGTGAGCGTATTCACCTGCGGAAGGAGGAGCAGGGTGAGCAGTACTGCCAGGGTCAGCGCCAGCGCGGTTACGATACCGGTCTCCACCATAAACTGCCGCAGCAGGGTCATCCGTCCGGCGCCGACCACCTTGCGCACGCCCACTTCGGCAGCACGCCGCGTGGCATAGGCCGTGGCCAGGTTGATAAAATTGATACAGCTGATGACCAACAGGAAGACCGCGGCGATGGTAAAAAGTCGGACGTATTCGATGCGGCCGCCGCTCACCATGGCCTGGTCGTCGAATTCGCCGTAGAGGTAATCGTCCCCGTAGCGTTGCAGT
>JBNKHB010000393.1:0-2056 GCA_050290125.1 Robiginitalea sp. | reverse complement strand
AAATAGGTGGAGCGTTCCACCTTCAGGGTAAAGGTTTGATTCCGGTCTCCGTAAATACTGTCCAGTTCCCGGGTGATCGGATATGTATTCAGGGGCGTATCCGTATCCTGATTGTCCGGGGTCCCATCCCCGTCCGTATCCGGGTTAAGCGGATCCGTGCCGGTCGAGGTCTCCTGGTTATTGGGGATCCCATCCCCATCGGAATCGTTGGCAGGATCCAGGGCATCGTCTCCAGGCTCCTCAGAATCGATGACCCCGTCCAGATCCGAATCAGCGGCCCCGTCCAGAAAGAACGGGAGGTAAAGCCGGACTTCCGTCACGGTCTCGTTCTCCTGCCCAACATCCGGGTTGGTATCCTCGGTAATCTGGGAATAGTTGCCGAAGGTGGGATTGCCTCCCCCGTCGCGTAAATTCAGTTGTGCAGTGATCCGGGCCTCGGTACGTCCGTAAATCGGATCCTCGAATACGCCGAGTTGATAAACGGGTAAACGGTTGGTAGGGATGGCGGAGATCTGCCTGTTGTAAGCAAAGACGTCGTACACGGCCATTCCCGTACCGAAGGGTTCTCCCCCGATAACGTCTTCCCCGATGGTTAAGGTTTCTTCTTCACAGGACCCCGCAGTCATAACGAGGAATGCCCCCGCCAGAACGGAACACAAGAGTCGCTTCATTTCCAGCCTAGTTTAAAACTTCGGTATCGTAAAAATTGGTGTACGCCTCCTCGAATTCCTGCAGGGTAACGTACGGCAGCACCGGTTTGTCCTGCCCGGCAACATATTCCCGTAATTCCTCGGGGATGCCTTCGGCGGCTAAGATAACGGCGTCCGAATAATCCACTGCTATTTTTAACAAATTATTGTAGTCCGGGGGATTGAGGCCTTCCAGACGCTCCTTGGGGATGCCGTCGAAGGCGATTTTGGCGCTCAGTTCCTCATTCAGGGTTCCCTCGAAGCTCCGTCCGTAAATGGAAGTGACAATTTTACTGTCCGCGAACAGCGGCTCATCCGCATAGTATTCCCGGAGGTAGAGCGGCAACAGGGAAGCCATCCAGCCATGCACATGGATGATGTCCGGGGACCAATTGAGTTTTTTGACCGTTTCCACCACCCCTTTGGCAAAGAAGATGGCGCGTTCGTCGTTGTCCGGGAACAAATCGCCATTCTCATCCGCAAAGGTCGCTTTGCGCTTGAAGTATTCCTCGTTGTCTATAAAGTATACCTGGATACGTTCTTTGGGAATGGAAGCTACCTTGATGATCAGCGGCATGTCCATGTCGTTGATAACCAAATTCATACCGCTCAACCGGATCACCTCATGCAGCTGGTGCCTCCGCTCGTTGATGTTTCCGTACCTTGGCATGAAGATACGGATCTGGCCGCCTTTGCTGTTGACCATACGCGGCGCTTCATAAGACATTAAGGAAACTTCGTTTTCGGGGAGGTAGGGTACTAATTCGGAAGATACGAACAATATCTTTTTACCAGTCATGCAAGGTGGAATTTTGTTCCTGTTCTAAACGTAGCTGCAAAAGTACAAAAATTATGCAGAATAGCCGTAATTATAGTAAGTTTGCACGCCATTTGAAGCCCGTATGGAAGCCCTGAAAACACGTTCTGAGATCCGGGAATACTGCAAGGCGGTTAAGGCCGCCGGACAGCGCCTTGGCCTGGTGCCCACCATGGGGGCCTTGCACAGCGGCCATTTGCAGCTCGTTCGCAAGGCATTAGCTGATAATGAGGCGGTTGTGGTCACTATTTTTGTAAATCCCACCCAATTTGACAAGTCCGAAGACCTGGCCACCTATCCGCGGACACTGGAGGCAGACCTGGAATTGCTCCGGCCGTTCGGCGACAGCCTGCGGGTTTTCGCTCCCGAGGTTTCCGAAATGTATGCAGGACAGGTAAGGGCGGGCTCCTATGACTTTGGAGGACTGGAGCGCGTGATGGAAGGGGCGCACCGCAATGGCCATTTTGAGGGCGTCGGGACCATCGTGGAAGCGCTGCTGCGCCTGATTGAGCCCGATAGGGCCTACTTTGGCGAAAGGGATTACCAGCAA
>JBNKHB010000392.1:0-2057 GCA_050290125.1 Robiginitalea sp. | reverse complement strand
ATTTCTTCCGCGGCGAGATCCCGGGCTACCAGCATGCTGAGATCATCGGGATTTCCCATCAAATCGGCGTCAGGGAGACACGGAGGGTCTATGGGGACTACCGCCTGACCAAAGAGGACTGCATGCAAAAACGAATGTTCGATGACCGGATCTTGCTATGCGGGGCCCCGATAGAGGACCACCGCAAAGCTGCGGATGGCAATTCCGAGACCTTCTGGCAGTATATTCCGGATGGCGGGGTATACAGCGTTCCCTACGGAACGATCATACCCAGGGACGGGATAAACACCTGGGTGGTCGGGCGTTGTTTTTCGGCCACCCACGACGCCCACGCCTCCTGCCGTTCCATGGCGCAGACCATGAGTATGGGCCAGGCCGCCGGGCTGGCAGCCAACCTATCGCTGAAGGGAGATCGGGATGCCCGTGGGATTGACATCCCGGGACTTCAGGATGAGATACTCCAATTGGGAGGTATTCTGGACATGCCGGAAAGCGTTGCGGATATTTCCCGTAACGGCTGGGCCAATAACTAGGGAAACGAAATGGCACAAAATTTTTTCAGAACCGTACTTGGGGACAAGCCTGTTTCGGAAATGGGCCTGACGTATTCCCACGAACATATCGTCATCGAAGACAGCTATGTAACTGAGAAGCATCCCGAGTTCTTGCTGAACGACACCGACAGGATCGCGGAGGAACTCCTGGAATTCTACGCCGCCGGGGGAAGGACCATGGTAGACACCATGCCTGCCAATGCAGGCCGCAATCCCTTGAAGCTGGCCGAGGTCAGCCGCCGGAGTGGCGTGCAGATCATTGCACCTACCGGGATTCATTTGGAAATCTACTACCCGAAGCACCACTGGAGGTACAGCCTAACGGAATCTGATCTCACCGCACTCTTTATCGCAGATATCGAGGAGGGCATTGACCAGTTTGATTATTCCTGCCCGGCAGTTAAACGTACTCCGCATAAGGCCGGCCTCATTAAACTGGCTACTGGGGATGGCGCATTTACGCCCCATCAGGAACTGATCTTCAGGGCCGTTGTAAATGCGCATCTGGAGACCGGCGCGCCCATTCTGACCCATACGAACCACGGCCGGCAAGCCCTGGAACAGGCCTTGCTCTTTGAAAAACTGGGTGCCCGGCTGGAACACGTAGTGCTGTCACACCTGGACCGGAATCCGGATGCGGCCTACCACAGTGCCGTCCTGGATGTCGGGGTCTCGGTAGAGTACGACAGTGCCTTCCGGTATGAGCTCAAAGGGGAACCCAACGCCACGCTGCGCCTCCTGGAGCAGCTGCTCCCGAAGTATCCCGATCAGATTACCCTTGGCATGGATATGGCCAAATACGCGTATTGGAAAAGCTATGGGGGCCGTCCCGGCCTTACCTACCTCATTGAGACCATTCCGGATTTCCTAAAAGAACGGCAGTTGGGGTCATACTATCACAAAGTGTTTTTTGATACCCCGGCCCGGATTTTTGCATTTCACAACGTCTGAAGTTTAAGGTATCCCTTTCAAGGCCCATGCCTGCCTTGAAGCGGAGCGTCTGAACATGCTTTTGGGCCTTGCATTTCTGGAGGAAATCGCCGGCCAGGCCGCGATAGCGCGCATCGGGATCCTGCTCCAGACATAAACAGGAATTTAGGGGTGGTTTTGTTAAATACCCGAAAAACTGCCGTTGTTGGAGGCCTCCTCATTTGCCTTCCCGTACTTTTTATCATTGGCCTGGTCGTATCCAAATACATGGATGTGGACCTGAAAGCCTACACTTTTATCTATGACTGGGTCATACAGCTGGAGAACCGATACGGAAATACCTCTACCCTGAACTGGCTGATCCGCCTGTTCTTTCTCCTGGCGCCGATCCTGGCCATTATCCTGAACCTTCTGAGCATTGTCCATGCGCGATATGAGAGGCCGAATAAGGAACTGATCTTCGCGGTCAAGGTCAGATGGCTCAATATCATCATTATCCTGGCTTGCTTCTTTATTCTGGCACAGATGCTATCCTACCTTACTTCGGGGCCGAGTCATTGATCGCAGCGTAGG
>JBNKHB010000391.1:0-2059 GCA_050290125.1 Robiginitalea sp. | reverse complement strand
ACTCAGGCCTATGGCAATGGCATAAACCAGGGTAATGACACTCTCGGTAAGGCCTATGGTGGCGACGGCATTCACGCTCACCTGCGAAACATAGGCGATGTCCACTACGGCAAAGACCGATTCCATCATCATCTCCAGGATCATGGGGATGGACAGGAAAAAGATGGCCTTGCGAATGCTGCCTGAAGTCAGGTCAATCTCCTTGCCGCGAACCGCCTGAAGGAAATACCGGAAAAACTTATGTATGTTGGATTGATAAGAAGTCATTACTAAGAAATTATGTGATTAGGAGAAGGAAATTCCGCATGCAATTGCCACTGGCTGCTTAGAGCAAACCGGCAGGCGTGACAATTTCCGTGATGCGGCACATAATTCTTAGAGCTTCATGATGCTGCAAAGAAAGCAAAAATATCGGTTGCGGGTCCCGAATCCGCGAAAAAAGTTCGGGAACGGGCGGATCAGTCCTCCGGCAGGGCCTTTTTGGCGTAATGCACCTGATACCTCCAATAACTCACCACTCCTAGCAGCAATACCCCGGCAAGGGTGTACCAGACAAAGGTGGGGGTTATCACCTGCGCCCCGCTGGCATAGCTATGGAGGCCCACCAGGTAGAAATTCACCCCGAAGTAGGTCATCATAATACTGGAAAAGGCCAGGACACTCAGAAAGTTAAAGGTCCAGCGGCTTTTCAGGCCGGGAACCAGCCGGACGTGGATCACGAAGGCATAGACCAGGATAGAGATCAGCGCCCAGGTCTCTTTGGGGTCCCAACCCCAGTAGCGGCCCCAACTTTCGTTGGCCCATTGGCCTCCCAGGAAGTTCCCGATGGTCAACATGACAAGGCCAACCGTCAGGGCCAGCTCGTTGATGATGGTGAGTTCCCGCAGGTTCAACTGCATGCGCTTGCGGTTTTTCTCAGTGGTCAGCACGATCAGGATCAGGGATACGACCCCGAGGATCATCCCAACCGTGAGTGGGCCGTAACTGCCTACGATCACAGCTACATGGATCATGAGCCAGTAGCTGTCCAGCACGGGTTGCAAATTGGCAATGGCCGGGTCCACCCAACTTTGGTGGGCGATCCAGAGCAGCATGGAGGTGACAAATGCCGCAGCGGCCACCGTCATCTCGCTTTTCCGACCGAGCAGCAGCCCCATCCCCATACAAGCCCAGGAGACGTAGAGGATGCTCTCATAGGCATCGCTCCAGGGCGCATGGCCCGAGATGTACCAACGCAGGATCAGGCCGGCCGTATGCCAGATAAAGAATACAATGATGGTGCCTTTAAGGAAGTAAGCGGCAATGCGCCAGATGCGCCGTTCCCGGAAGATGCGGAAGATCAGCACAAAGAACATCACGATCCCCACCAGCGCGTAATATTTATACAGACGGTTAAACAGGTCCAGCCTGTTGTAGATCACTTCGGTCTCCACCCTCCTTCTGGAAGGCAGAACGGCACTGCCGTGGTTTTCCTGGTTCTTGTGAAAGGCTGCCAATAACTCATCCGCCCTGGCAAAACTGCCGTCCTGCTGCCCGTTTTCCAGGGAAGCGAGGTAAAAGGGCACCGAATTGGCGATAAAGTTCGCATAGAGGGAGTCCGCTACCGGGAAGGCGCCGCCGCGGAACTCCACGGCGGAGATCCATTTATTGTTCGGATCGTCCAGCAAGGGGTAGATCTTCAGGATCTCACCGCTCAGGGCCCTGTTCAGCAAGCCCAACCTAAAATAGGCGTCCTTGAAATCCTGCTGGAATTTGTTCGGGTTGTTCGTGGCAAAAGCGTCCTGCAGCACCGGCTCCAATTTGTTCCTGCCCTGCTCGTCGAAAAAATCGATCAGGCGGACATAGCGCTGGCCTTCCGGGACCCCGATCAGGGTACGGATACTGTCGTTTTCCGCCTTTTTATCCAGGGCAATGCAGGGCGCCAGGGTCACTAGCGCCCGTCTTGTACACATGGACCGAATCTTGTCAGGTGGATTAAAGGGCATCATTGGGGTTGACATCCTGCATATCTTGGCACCATCCTATCTGATGCCCTTCTGTCTATACCCCCTCACAGTTG
>JBNKHB010000390.1:0-2061 GCA_050290125.1 Robiginitalea sp. | reverse complement strand
ACGGGTTCCGGGTTTTCTTGTGCAAGAACATAAGTCGAAGAGAGCAAAGCCAGCGTTAGCAGGCACAGGCTCCGGAAGGAGCTACAAATTTTCATGGGTTGCGGGTTAAAGGGGTCAAGGTAACCGGCCCAAGCAGCCCGGAAGGGACCGGTTCCCAGCCGGTGGCGTCAAACGGTTCATAATCCTTGTTCACCATGTTGATTTCCTTAAAGATTTTCCAGGGTTCTCCCCTCAGTTCTTTAGCGCGTAACCGATTGGCGGACAGATTGGTGACTTCCAATTCCAGAGTATTCACGCCTGGCTTGAAGGCATCGGTCACCCATTCAAAAGGCGCTGCCCAGACCGTCCCGATTTCCCGACCGTTCACCCGTACCTTGGCGCTTTCCCTCAGGTCGCCCAGCTCCAGGCGCCAATCGGTGGCCCCGTCTTCCGGCAGTACCAATTCGGTGCTGTACAGCGCCGTGCCTGAAAATGCTTCTCCCACCGAGCCGAACCGGGTCCAGCTCTGCAGGGTATCCAGCTTACGGCCGGCTGGCAGCTCCGGACCGCCGCCCAAAAACGAAACGGTCCAGGGACCTCCAACAGGGATTCCATCAGAGGCTGGTTGCAGGTATTTCCATTCCGGCAAGTCGCGTCCCGTAGAAGTTTCCATGATCAGGGTTTGTCCGGGACGCAGCTGCATACTTACTTCCATCGTGCCGTCGTCCGCTTTGCGGACCGCTCCAAGGCCGGCGGCACCAGTTAGCGGATCGAAGAGGGCAGCGGCATCACCTATTGCATTGAAGGGGATAAAGTCGTCAATGACCTGTGGCGAATGGTTCACCAAAAAATAGATAAAACGGTCCCCATCCCTTCGACGGACGTATTTCAGGCCTTTGTTTACCAGGGTTTCTGCCCGGCTGCCCGACTTGGTCAGATCGCCTTCCAGGTCGCGGGAAGGTGTAGCCAGGGCAGCCGACCGCTGTAAAAGCTCCTGAAGCTCCGCCTCCCGTTCCTGATACCGGTGGTAGCCAGGAACGGATTCCGGGAGCCCGTGAAAGATCACATTGCCGCCGGCCACTTTCAGATCCAGCAGCTTACGTAGGGTAACCAGGGGCAGGACATCTGTATCGGGAACCACCAAACTGGAATAGGAGCCTCCCGGCAGCACGATGCTCCCCTCGCTTACCCGGGCCTGCAGGAGGAACCGGTCCGAAATAAAATCAGGTGCGTAACCTTGGCCCATCAGGGTCAATGCGGTCTCATAGAAAGGGGTGCCGTGCAACCATTGTTCAAGCGAATGAATGCTGATCTGCAGGAAACGCGTACCCCCGTGATGCTGTCCCCAGACATCGTGCACCGGCCAGTACAACAACACGTCGTTATCCGGATTGCCCTGCTGCAGGAAAGACTGGCAGCGCTCCAGGTATTTGAAAAGGGCAGGGGCATCTTCCCATATGGTGTTCGTGGGATTGAAATTTACCGAGGCGTAGAACTTCCATCCCGGCCAGGCCGCCCGCTCCGGCGAGTAGGTGGAGCCGTGCAGAAAAAGGTGGTTTACGCCGGCCAGCATCAAGTCTTCCGCTTCCGGCTTGCAGTGCGAGAGTGCCGTTTTAAAGTGCTCCCGAAGCCAGGTAAAGCTTTCTGCCGAGACCAGGGGTTTCCCGGAAATGTGGGCTGCGGAAGCCGCAAACCGGAGCATTACCGGGTCTGCAAATCCGGGTAGGAAATCGCCCGGTTCGCGCCTCAGGCCCGGGATGTCGTAAGGCATTGAATAAAAGGTCTCGCACTCCGGGATGTCTGCCGAAGCGTACTGGTCAATGAGATTACCCGGTGACCCATGTGCCTGCAACCGGGTCCGCAGGCCACGGCGGTGGGCCCATGCCGTCCAGGGTTGGTTAAAATCCTTCAGCAGCATATCCGACAGCGTTTCCCGGTAGTCGCTTTTTACGCGGATACTTTCGGGATTCGCAACGGTATCGAGGAGTGCGGGTAGGAGGGGTTTGAGATCATACCCACGGCGTTGCAGGAAGACCCGAAAAAAATCAGGACTAAAATCCGCGTCGTATACCTCAAAACTGT
>JBNKHB010000389.1:0-2069 GCA_050290125.1 Robiginitalea sp. | reverse complement strand
GGGGGATTTCCGTATTTTTGACAAATTCACTTTAGACCATTTACGATGCAAAAACTTATGGTGCTGTGCGTCGGCCTGGCGATGGCCTGCAACAGCTCGCAAAAAACGGTTAGCGAACACACTGCGCTGGCCGATCCCAAACCCGATGAAACCACCTATGCCTCCACCATCACGGAAGGCGAACTGAAAGATCACCTCTACATCTATGCTTCCGATGAATTCCAGGGCAGGGAAACAGGTACGGAAGGCCAAAAGAAGGCCGTAGAATACCTAAAGGCCGCTTATGAAGAAATGGGCATCCCCCCTGCTCAGGGCGATAAGGGTTATTTTCAGAAAGTCCCGCTGGAACTCGCCCGCCTCCCGAAAGGTTCGATCTCCATCGGCGGTACGTCTTACGAAAACGGAACAGAGTTCCTGACCTTTGGTCCCGGAACCGGGGATTATAAGGAAGTGGTCTTTGTGGGCTACGGCATCGAAGCTGACGGATATTCCGATTACGGGGATCTGGACGTAAGTGGCAAATTAGTGCTGGCCAAAGCCGGGGAACCCCTGAATGAGGACGGCACCTACCTGCTGAGCGGAAGCGATGAATTATCCGCCTGGGGCAATATGTCGGAGGCTATCGGGAAGAAACGGGAAGTTGCGGCCCTGAAAGGCGCCAAAGGCTTTTTGTATGTGGACGACATGAACTACTCCCGGTACAAGCGCTACTTCGACAACATGCAGCGCAACAACAGTGGACGGATGGACCTTAAGGAGTCCGTAAGCCGTCCTCAGCTGATCTTGCTGAAGAGTGAGCTGGCCGAAAAGATCTACCCGAAACTGGAAGGAGAGACTGCCGCCAAAGCGGTGCCTGCGGATATCACGCTGCAGGTGGAAAGCGCAGATGAAGATATCGATTCGGAAAATGTAGTGGCCTTCCTGAAGGGTACCACCTATCCGGACGAATACGTGGTGATCTCTTCGCATCTGGACCATATCGGGGTGAATGCCGACGGCGATATCAATAACGGGGCGGATGACGACGGCTCCGGCACGGTTGCCTTGCTGGAAATCGCAGAAGCCTTTAAGGAGGCTGCCGACGCGGGCCAGGGACCCAGGCGCTCCATCGTATTCCTGCATGTAACCGGGGAAGAAAAGGGACTCCTGGGGTCGCTCTATTATACGGACCACGAACCTCTATTTCCGCTGGCCAATACGGTAGCCAACCTGAATATCGATATGATCGGCAGGATCGACCCGAAACGCGAGGGAGACCGCAACTACGTCTACCTGATCGGTTCCGATAAGCTCAGCACGGAGTTGCACGAACTGTCAGAGGCTGTAAATGAGAAGTATACACAAATTGAGTTGGACTATAAGTACAACGACGAAAACGATCCGAACCGCTTCTACTACCGAAGCGACCACTACAATTTTGCCAAGAATAACATCCCGATCATCTTCTATTTTAACGGGACGCATGTGGATTATCACCGGCCCGGTGACACCCCGGACAAGATCAACTACGACCTGCTGGAAAACAGGACCCGGCTGATCTTCTATACGGCCTGGGAGGTTGCCAACCGGAAAGCCCGTTTGACCGTAGACAAGGCGACGCGCTGATAAGGCATTTTATAGCATAAGAAAACCCCGCAGCCGAAAGACTGCGGGGTTTTGTTTTGGGTGGAAGACCGGGTTCGAACCGGCGACCTCTGGAACCACAATCCAGCGCTCTAACCAACTGAGCTACAACCACCGTCTGGGCCCCGTTCGGCAGGCGATCCAACGCGCCTTGCCAGGGCGGAGGCAAAGGTACTTTATTTTATGAATTAGCCCAAAAATTATTTCCGGACCCACTAGGTAACCCAAGGAGTGCATCGACGGGGTCGGGCAGGGCATTTTCCTACGGATGGATTCGCGTTTTATCGACCAACTGCACGCTTTCTTCGTCAAAACCACCAAATAACGTGCTTTCACAACAATATTTCGGCACACCGAAAGTTCTGGAATTAATTTGATCTTGAGTATTGAGCTCATGAAAAACCAACTCCTTCCGGGCTTCCGCCTGCCATTGATCTGGCTCTTTG
>JBNKHB010000388.1:0-2074 GCA_050290125.1 Robiginitalea sp. | reverse complement strand
CGATGAGATCAACGGCGTCGAGATCATCCGGCGGGCCGTAGACGACGGGCTTTTCGAGCAGTTGACCCGGGGTAACGTTATCGCTATTCCGCTACTCAACATCTATGGCTTTATCAATTTCAGCCGGGACGTTCCGGACGGCAAGGATGTGAACCGCAGTTTTCCGGGCACCAAAAACGGCTCGCTGGCCCGGCGGATCGCCTGGCATTACCGGGAGCAGGTCATGAACCAGACCGACCTGGCGGTGGACCTGCACACCGGCGGGGCGCAACGGCACAACTACCCGCAGGTACGTTACACCCCGGAAGACGAAGAGAGCAGGAAACTGGCGGAGGCCTTTCACGCCCCGCTCTATTTCGGGTCCAACCTCATCAAGGGTTCCTTCCGGCAGGCCGCCCATGCCATGGGCATCCCGAGCATCGTTTACGAGGCCGGGGAAAGCGCCCGCTTTGACGAGCAGGCCATCCGGGAAGGCATCCAGGGCATCCTGCAACTCATGCGGCACCTGGAGATGATCGCCGCCGTACCGGCACTCTACGCGGAGCGCCACCCGCCGGTACATCTATCGGAGCGCAAATGGCTGCGCTCGCCCATGGCGGGCATGTTTATCCCCGAAGTGCTCAATGGGAGCCAGGTGCTTTCGGGCCAGATCCTGGGATTGGTGACGGATACCAACGGCAAGCGGCAAAAAACCGTAAAGGCCCCCTACGACGGCTACCTCCTCAGCGTAAACAATCAGGCGGTGGTGAATCAGGGGGACGCCCTATTCCACATTGGGAAAGAGTAGACGGTCAGGATTCCATATCCTGCAACTGGATCCCCAGCGCCCGGGTAGATAAGCGTACTTCCCAAAGCGACAATACCAATGAGGCCATCAAAAAGATCAGGCTCAGGCCAAACACCAGGTTGGCCCAGGTACGCAGTTCCACGTAGATGAGGAACATGCTCACGGCCGCCAGCAGGAAACTCACAATGGAAGTGGTCTGCATGTCCTTGATGATGCCCAGTCGCTTGCGCAGCGAACGGATCTGTCGTTCCAGCGGAGCGGCTTCCGTGTCCCCGAATTGCTTGTGCAGTTGTCTTATCAGCGCCGCGATGGCCAGGTAGCGGGCGTTGTAGGCCAGCATGCTGAGCGAGATGGCCGGGAAAAGTAAGGCCGGGATACTGAGGGTGAGTTCCATAGGATTGTGCGTATGCCCCGGTTACGGGAATTTGCGGTATCTGTTTCTTGGTGATAGCGCTTATTCGATTTTAAAAGTAGCAGATTGTAAATTGCTGCCCGCCTGCAGTTCCACCCGGTAACTGCCCTTGGGCAAATAGGTCTTCCCGTTGGCGGCCTCCTTTAACAGGGTTTTATACTGTTTCAGGTAGGCGCTTTTGCCCGCCTTCGAAAAGGCCAGGTCGTAGGAAAGGACATTGATGCCCGGGTCTGCCGCCAACGAAACTTCGCTTACGGTAATACCGTCCGCCGTCTTTACCGCGGCGTCCACCGCGCCGGCTCCCTGAGTGTAGAATACCACGTCCTGCCCCGGGGTGGAGGGCTGGGCCCAGGCGGAGGGCGGGTTGCCCCAATCTTCCGAATGCGTAATGTTCGGCAGGTCAAAGACTACCAGGGATTCCGCCCGCTTAGCGGCGTCCAGCGCCTGCAGCGGGGCGATATCCGCTTTATAGATGCTGCGCCCGTGAGTGCCGACCAGCAAGTGCCCGGCCTGTGCCTGGATGGCCAGGTCGTGTACGGCGACCGCAGGCATGCCGCTGGTCATCAATTGCCAGGATTGTCCGCGATCCAATGACGCGTACAGACCGTTGTCGGTGCCCGCAAAGAGCAGATCCGCGTTTTTCGAGTCTTCGACGACCACGTTCACCGGGGAGGCCGGGATGCCGTTGGAGATCCGGGCCCAGGTCTGCCCGTAATCCTCGCTTACATAAATGTAGGGCTCAAAGTGGTCCCAGCGGTAACCGTTCAACGCCAGGTAGACCCGCTCCTTTTTATGGTGGGAGGCAGCCACCCGGCTTACCCACAGGTCATTCGGGAATGCCTGTGAAATGTCCTGCCAGCTGCCGCCGCCGTCGC
>JBNKHB010000387.1:0-2086 GCA_050290125.1 Robiginitalea sp. | reverse complement strand
ATGGGCGAATTGCGCATTCAGGTCGGCTCCGTTTTTCCGGTAGGTTCCCCGATAGCGCCCTGTAACCAGGGCTGCATGATTGTCCACCGAGTAAAACTGCTTTTCTTCCAGTCGGAAATCTTCCCATTCGGTAGCCAGGCGTGCAAAAACTCCATTGAGGATCTGCTCGGGACCTTCATATGGATTTCCGTCCGCGTAAATGAAGTTCTCGGCCTCATTCCAAACAATGTCCGGGTCCATGCCGGATAAAACGGCTTCTACGTCTCCCTGTGCAAATGCATCGTACAGGGATCTCGCCAGATCTGCCATATTCAGATCTGCTTTAGGTGTTGGTGCTTCTGTTTTCATACGTGTTTGGTTGTTCCTCTGAAGATAATGAAAAACCCCTGAAAACGGAAAGAAGTTAATTGCCTGAAGGGTTCGGACCTGCGGAAGTTGAAGCGGGCTAGCGAGCCTCTTTGTCGTAAGGGAATTTCCTGGCGGCCTTCTTCATCATCTTGTCGATCATATCATCCGTATTCTTACCGGATTTCCGCGTAATTTCCTGTTCGTATTTCCACAAGAGCTTACCGGTATTGCCATCGCTGATCTTGATGCCGATGCGGCCGTAATTGGCATCCCCCAGAATGTAGTCCAGGAAACTGAATTCCGCGGGTACGCCGTTGGATAGCAGCACATTCACATCCAGGTTGCCGCTGATGATCCCGTCAACGCCCAGGATGCGCGCGAGCTCCTTGATCGTGTATCGGTCGATGGTGGAATAGTTGATGTCGTTTTGCACAAGCAAGGCATTGGTGTCCTTGCTGTTCTGGAAGGAAACGGTGAATTTCTTCCGCTTCCGGCCGCGGCCGAAATAGGTCTCCAGGGCATCCTGCACGGCATAGCCTTCTTTTTCTTCCAGACGGTCCAATTCCCGGTCGCTTACCGATTGTTCTAAGTCCAGATGGGTAAAGAACGGTATGATTGCCAGTACCTTATGGTCGTTGCTCAGTTCCTGGAAATGATTGCTCAGGTAAATGTCTTTCTGGGCGGTAGCAGCGGCCAGGCCCAAAAAAAAGAATAGAAGGAGGTATCGCTTTATCATTTTCATTCCCGATTGGAATTCGGTCTCATACAGCGGCACAAAAATACGAAAAAATCGGCAGGATCATTCGTGGGAAAGGCAATGGGAAGCCTTGTGTGGCAGCCGTTCGGCCTAACGCCTGAAAAAGGTAGCCTCGTACCGGCTCGTATTCCCTGCATTGTCGGTAACCACCACTTCCAGTTCACACTGGTTGGCGTCTGCGATCTTGTCGTCAAAATTATAGGTGATGGTCCGCGTCTTGGGTTCATACTCCATCAGGATCCACTCACCGTTCAGCGTTGCACTGTAGGTGTTGACCCCACTCAGGTCGTCCGCGATCTGAAGGCTCAGGTAGCCGTAATTGGTCAGCCACTGGCGGGGCTTGAAATTTTTCGGGCGGATCATCGGGGGGACGGTATCCTGTGCCAGGGTGAACCTTCCAAGCTCGCGGCTTCTCATGCTGAATGTATTGCCGCGTTTATAGGTGCGTTCATACTCGGGTCGGTCCCTGGAATCCAGTCGTGCGATAAAGAGTCGTTGCCGCTTGGCTGCAGGGATCCCTGAAACGTCAAAGGTAAGGGTGAAATTCTTGTGAAGCGGGACGGTGGGTGTGTGGATCAGGGCGGTATCGCCGGCCATGCCCAATTCCAGATAGGCCGGCTGGTAAAAACTCTCGGCCGGGAAATACACCCGGGCCCTACCCAATTCAAAACTGGCCGGCTTGTCCGGCCGCACGCGGAAGGGCGTTATACTGTCGTTGCGCGCTCCCACGGCAGATTCAGCCCGCCCTACTACGGGCACCTTCAAAACCGTTTCGTTCCCGGCCAGGTCCGTAAGCAACAATTCCACTTCGTAGCGGCTGCCCGGGCTCACGTCGATCTTCCCGTCGTTGACCAGGGTTTTGTAGATGCTGAGCTTATTGGCCGGCTCCCGGAAGCACTTTTGGATGCGATTGTAGCTTATGGCGTAGTATTCGTAGTCGATCAGCGTATTGATATAGCGGGTTTCCCCAAAGGAGAAACT
>JBNKHB010000386.1:0-2095 GCA_050290125.1 Robiginitalea sp. | reverse complement strand
ACCCAGAGCTGTTATGTGGATTACCTGGTACAGGCGCATACCACACTGGAGGACCTGGGCTCCTCTGCATCCATGGAATCCAGTATCAAGAAAGTGGACGATCAGCGAATGGACATTGCCAGGCGCGCGCTTAAGGAACTGCACCCGGGGGACGTAGTGAACCTGGGCATCGGCATCCCTACCCTGGTGGCCGACCTGATCCGGCCGGCAGACGGCATCAACTTGCATACCGAGAACGGAATGCTGGGCGTGGGCCCGGCACCGGCCGACGGGGGAGGGGCTATGGATTACCCGGTAAATGCCGGGAAGATCCCGGTAACCGCCCTGCCGGGCAGCAGTTATTTTGACAGCGCTGATTCCTTCGCCATGATCCGCGGCGGGCAGGTAGATGTGGCGATCATGGGGGGGCTGCAGGTGGATGCGGCCGGCAATCTTGCTAACTGGGCGGTCCCGGGCAAACCGCTATTAGGCGTGGGCGGGGCCATGGACCTGGCCTCTGGCGCGCGGAAACTCATCATCACCATGACCCATACGGATTCCAAAGGGCGTTCCAAGGTGGTGCCGGAATGCACGCTGCCACTGACCGCCCTGGCTGCGGTAGACCTGCTTATCACGGACCTGGCCGTTTTCGGGTTTGGGGGCGGAAAGCTCCAGCTCCTGGAACTTACGCCAAGTGCAAGCCTGGAAGAGGTGCGCGAAAAGACCGCGGCTGCCTTCGAGGAGCGGCTTTAATGGACATCCGTCAACCGCCAGGAACTATTTGCTGAGAAGTATTAAGACTAATACTCCCCCTTATGTTTGAAATCCCCCCAGCGAGGCCGTCTGGTCCGCTTGAGCGGGATACGCATCCCATCCGTATCCTCTAACCAGGTATACAGGGAATCCAGCATGCCCTTGATGAGCTCCTGCTTGTCTTCCGCCCCGATCAGATTGTACATCTCGTGCGGGTCGTTTTCCAGGTCGTACAGTTCGTTGCGGTCCCAAACGCCGTTGTAGCGGATGTACTTGTATTTGTCGGTCCGCATTCCGAAGACGGTAGGGGTCATCGGGAAGTCGTTTTCCCAGTAGTATTCGTAAAAGATCTTGTCCCGGTTGCCCTCCGGTTTCTCGCCGGTAAGGATGGGGATAAAGGACACGCCGGGCATCTCCGCCGGCTTCTCCACCCCAGCCTCGGCCAGGACAGTGGGTCCTATGTCAATGTTCTGAACCATCGCTTTGGGCACCTGCCCGCCTTCGAACAATTCAGGGCAGCGCACCAGCAGCGGTACCTTCACCGATTCCTCGTAGAAGTGGCGCTTGTCGATCAGCCCGTGCTCCCCCCAGCTAAAGCCGTTGTCGCCCATGTAGATCACCAGGGTGGAGTCGTCGATGCCTTCGGACTCCAGGTATTGCATTACCGAGCCGATGCTTTCATCCACGCCCAGCAGGGTCTCGCAGTACTTCTGCACCAGTTCGTGCATGTCGACGTTGCTGTGGTACATATAGTCCACCCCGTGCCAGCTTACCCGCTGCTTGGCTACCCACTCCGGCCATTTCAGGTCGCGCCAGGCGCCGGTCTTGGTCTGGTCAAAGGTGGGCGGCAGCTCGATCTTTTTCCCGGCGTATACGCCATCGTGCCGAGTGGCCGGCTGAAATTCCGCATGCACCGCCTTGTGGGACAGGTAGAGGAAAAAGGGCTTCTTTTTGTCCCGCCTTTTGAGCCAGTCGATGGCGTGCTCGGTGAGCACGTCGGTAATATAGGTGGAGTCCTTGTATTCAATACGATTGCCGTTAATGTTCAGGGTGGGGTTAAAGTAAACGCCCTGCCCGAAAAAGCTTTCCCAGTGGTCAAAGCCCGGCCGGGGTTCGTCCGTATCGCTGCCCATATGCCACTTCCCTAAAAATGCGGTCTGGTACCCTGCTTGTTGCAAATACTCGGGGAAAAAGGTGAGGTCCCCCGGGTCCGGCGCCTGATTGTCCACGATGGTATGCGTGTGGGAATACAGCCCGGTGAGGATGGAGGCCCGGCTGGGCGAACATAACGACGTGGTCACAAAAGCGTTGGGCAGGTAGGCGCCCTCCGCTGCGAGCCGGTCCATATTGGGCGTTTGCAGCC
>JBNKHB010000385.1:0-2095 GCA_050290125.1 Robiginitalea sp. | reverse complement strand
CGGTTGATCTGCCGCTGCAGCTGAGACCGGAAGTAATCCTTGTTCCCAAAGAACAATTGCCCGTCAAACCGCAGGATCAGCATGTCTTCGAATTCCCGGATGCCGTCCGTAAAGCGGTTGATGTTCTTAAAATACTGGGTGTCTCCGATCCGGCCCAGAATGGCGATATGCGGTTTGGAGATCCGGTACACCAGGAGCAGCAGGGAGAACAGCACCCCCAAGAGGATGCCTTCCTTGATCCCAAGGCCCAGGGTGAGCAGGAAGGTAAGCACCAAAAGGCTAAACTCGTCCTTTCGGTTCTTCCAAAGCTCGCGAGGGTATTTCAGGTCGATCAGACCGAATACCGCTACCATGATGATGGATGCCAGCACCGCATTGGGAAGGTAATAGAACAAAGGGGTCAGGAACAGGAGGGTAAGGCCCACCACCAGGCTGCTCACCAGGGCGGAGACTCCCGTATGCGCGCCCGCCTGGTCATTGACCGCAGTGCGGGAGAAGCCCCCGGTAGTCGGATACGATTGGAAAAACGATCCGACGATGTTGGACAGGCCGAGCGCGACGAGTTCCTGGTTGGCGTCCACACGGTTTTCCCCGCGCCGCTCTTCCACCGCTTTGGCAACGGAGATTGCCTCCATAAAGGCGATCAGGGCCAGGGCAAGGGCAATGGGGAACAATTCCGAGACCCGGCTCGCAGTTACCTCAGGCAACTCCAGGGAAGGCAGGCCGCCGGGCACCGAGCCCACGATGGATACGCCGCTCTGGTCCAGCCGGAGCACATAGACCGCCACTACCCCCAGGATAACCGCTATGAGGGCTGCGGGTAATCTTGGGGCTGCTTTCTTGAGCACCTTGATCAGTACGATCCCCCCGATGCCGATGGCCACCGTCAGCAACCTGGTATCGCCAAGGGTGGCGGCCGCATTCGCCAGCAAAATGTGGATTTGATTGCTGTTCTGGATGTTGGTGCCCAGCAAGTGTTTTAATTGACTCAGGCCAATAATGATGGCAGCCGCTGAAGTAAAGCCGCTGATCACGGGCCTGGAGAGGAAATTCACCAGGAAGCCCATGCGCAAGAGGCCGAAGGCCAACTGCAATACCCCCATGAAGAGGGCCAGGAAGACCGCCATGGCAATATATTCCTCAATGCCGCTCAGCGACAGGGCGCCCAACCCGGAGGCAACCAGCAGGGAATCCATGGCCACCGGCCCGACGGCCAGCTGGCGGGAAGTCCCGGTCAGCGCGTAGATCACCTGGGGGATCAGGGCTGCATACAGCCCGAATACCGGGGGCAGCCCCGCGATCATCGCGTACGCCATCCCCTGCGGGATCAGCATGATCCCAACGGTGATCCCGGCCGAAATGTCGCCGGACAAAAAGGCCCTCTTATAGGTGGGCAGCCACTCCAATATGGGGAAAAACCGTTTCAGAGGTCAAGGATCTTAATATAATTCCGGTGCAGCTCAATCTTGCCCATCTGCTCAAGTTTCTTGAGCAACCTTGAGATCACTACCCGCGAGCTGTGCAGGTCGTAGGCGATTTCCTGATGGGTGTTGTGGATGATGTTGTCCTTGGTGATGCGGGCCTTTTCCCGCAGGTAATGCGCCAGGCGTTCATCCATGTTCATAAAGGCGATGCTGTCGATGGTCTGCAACATCTCGTTGAGGCGGTTGTTGTAGCTGTCGAAAACAAAACTCCTCCAGGAGCGGTATTTAGCGGTCCATTCCTCCATCTTCCGGATGGGAACCATGATCAGTTTGGCATCGGTCTCGGCAATGGCGCGGATTTCGCTTTGGGACTGCCCCATGCAGCAACTCATGGTCATGGAACAGGTATCGCCCGGTTCCAGGTAGTACAGCAGCAGTTCGTCGCCGTCCTGGTCCTCGCGCAGGATCTTGATGGCACCTGATATGAGCAGCGGCATGCCCTTGATGTACTCGCCGATTTCCATGAGCTTCTGCCCGGCATGAACTTCCTTGTAGGTGCCCACCTGGGCGATCTCGCTGAGGAGCGCTTCCTCAAATTGGTTCCCGTAACGTTCGCGGAGTTCTTTGATCATGATGCCTGGCGCGCCTTATCGGCGATTTTTTGGTCGAAC
>JBNKHB010000384.1:0-2098 GCA_050290125.1 Robiginitalea sp. | reverse complement strand
CCGCAGCGGCCGCGCTGCCCTGGCCTATCGCGCTAAAAAAGTGGGTTATGAGCTCACGAAGGTGCAACTGGACAAGGTATACGAAGAATTCCTGAAATTTGCGGACCGCAAGAAAGAGATCGTGGACAAGGATATCCACGCCATCGTAGAGGCCGCCGACATAAACATCGAAAGTATCGCTTAATGAAACTGAAAATCGCATTATTGCCCGGAGACGGGATCGGACCCGAAGTAGCTGCCCAGGCAGTAGCCTGCCTGCAGGCGGTTGAAGAAACCTTCGGCCATCAATTTCAATTTACCGAGGCGCCCGTAGGCGCCATCGCTATTGATAAGACAGGGGACCCGCTGCCGGAGGCCACACTGGCCCTGTGTAAGAAATCGGATGCCGTACTGTTCGGCGCCATCGGGGATCCCAAATACGACAACGACCCGGATTCCAAGGTGCGCCCGGAACAGGGCCTGCTCAAACTCCGCAAGGAATTGGGCCTGTTCAGCAATATCCGGCCGGTAAAGGTCTTCCCAACCCTGATCGAGAAATCCCCGTTGCGCGAGGAGCGCATCAGCGGGACCGATTTTGTGATCTACCGGGAATTGACCGGTGGCATCTATTTTGGAGAGAAGTACCTGAGCGAAGACGGCACGGTGGCCTCGGACCTTTGCATTTACAGCGAGGAGGAGATCAGCCGCATAGCGCACCTGGCATTCAAGGCGGCCAAGGGACGGCGTAATAAACTCACCCTGGTAGACAAAGCGAACGTACTGGAGTCTTCCCGTCTCTGGCGCAAGGTGGTTACCCGGATCGGCGAGAGTTATCCCGAGGTGCAACTGGATTACCTTTTTGTGGATAATGCCGCCATGCAGCTCATCCTCAACCCGAGCCAGTTTGACGTGATCCTGACTGAAAATATGTTCGGGGACATCCTCTCGGACGAAGGCAGTGTGATCGGAGGTTCCATCGGTCTGTTGCCTTCCGCCTCTGTAGGCGAGAAAAGCTCCATGTTCGAACCCATCCACGGTTCCTACCCGCAAGCCACCGGCAAGAATATCGCCAACCCGATCGCATCCATCCTGTCCGCGGCCATGCTGCTGGATCATTTTGGGCTCGAGGAAGAAGCTTCTGCGGTGGTGCGCGCCGTGAACAAAGCGCTTAAAAAAGGCATGGTGACCCCGGACCTTGATGCACAGAGTAAGTACGGCACGGATGACGTAGGCCACTTTATTGCGAGCCATATCTCGGATTCCGATGAATACGGCGGGCTGAACAAGGAAAATATCGGACTGGGTAAATCCACCATCATCTGAAAAATATCGAACCCACCTGAATAACCCCACCCCTGCCTCCGGCGGGGGTTTTGGTTCCGGCCCCGCCGGGTTGATTTCTGGGGACATTGTTATATCTTTGGTGGCTTAAAATGGCGGCATGAAGATCTCCTACAACTGGCTGAAGCAATTTATCGAAATCGACTGGCCGGCGGAAAAAACCGCGGCCCTGCTCACCGACCTCGGCCTTGAAGTTGAGGGGATCGAGACCTTTGAATCGGTACAGGGAGGCCTGGAAGGCGTGGTGCTTGGAAAGGTGCTGAGTTGCGGCAAGCACCCGAATGCCGACAAATTGAAGCTCTGCACGGTAGACATCGGGCAGGATAAGCCGGTGCAGATTGTCTGCGGGGCACCCAATGTGGCCAAAGGGCAGAAAGTTCCCGTGGCCACCATCGGCACGACCTTGTACGATGCGGATGGGAAGCCCTGGAAGATCAAGAAAGGTAAGATCCGTGGCGAAGAAAGCAACGGAATGATTTGCGCAGAGGATGAACTGGGACTGGGAGATAGCCATGACGGCATCCTGGTCCTCGAAACGGATGCCGCTCCGGGCACCCCCTGTTCGGAACTTTTCGATATTGAGCGCGACCGCGTTTTTGAGATTGGGCTGACCCCGAACCGCGCAGACGCCATGAGCCATTTTGGCGTGGCCAGGGATCTGAGGGCCGGCCTCAAACAGAAGGAAATCAGCAAAGGGTTGATCACGCCTTCGGTCAGTACCTTTAATGTGGACAACCGTTCGCGCCGGATTGAGGTGGAAGTAAAGAATCCCGAGTTG
>JBNKHB010000383.1:0-2102 GCA_050290125.1 Robiginitalea sp. | reverse complement strand
CGTCCCTGATCAGCGAGAATAATATCGATTGCAGCAGGGAGAGCAGGAGGGAGAACAACAGTGCCCACCACAGCCCGTTTACCTCAAAACCGTCGATCAGCCCGTCCGCCAGCAGGATGATAATGGCATTGATGATCAGCAGGAACAATCCCAGGGTAAGGATGGTGACCGGCAGGGTAAGGATGACCAGCAGGGGCTTGACGATAAAATTCAGCAAACTCAGCACCAGCGCTACCACAATGGCGATCCAGTACGAGGCCACCTCCACTCCCGGGAGGATCTTGGCCAGCAGGACTACGGCCAGGGCGCTGAGCAGGAGTCTTAAAATAAAATTCATGCCTAATTGATATATAACCCGGTATAAGCCAACGGATCTATTTCAGGTAATTCCGCTCCATATTTAGCTTCGATGACCGCAATGAACTGATTTGCCAGTAACGCATAGCCCCGGGGAGCGGGATGCACCCCGTCCAGGGAGAAGCCTCCTCCGGTTGCGTATTCCGCCGTTACCACGCTGCCGTCACTAAGCTGTACCCCTTCAGTGGCCACCGTTGCCCGGTATGCATTCGCGTCCACCAACCCAAGATCGTAGGCCTGGGCCAGTGCAGCGATGGTCTGATTATAGGCCGCAGTGGCGGTAAACACCGCCTCTTGCTCTTCGGGGGTCAGCACCCATTCGTCGGCCAGGGGTACGGCCACCCCATTGATGCTTGTCGGGTCCTGCGGGTTGGCCAGGGTGCCGATAAAGGTCCGCGCGGTCAGCACTACTAGATCCTCGGCGGTGGCCTGACGCATATTGATCAGGGCCGGATTGAAGCCGGTAAGGTCGGTCAGATCTTCGTCCAATATGACAACAGCGTTACCTTCCCCGGCCTGGAATGAAATGGTCCGGCGGGCAAGCTCGTCCGCGGAGATGGCACCCAGCCCCTGCAACTGGGCCAGGCCGCCGTTGTAGGCGGCATAGGCGCCGTTGAGCAGTTGGGCAGTAGCCGCATCCAGGGGCACCGGATTATGCGGCACCGTTGTAAAGTAAGGGATCGTGGTGACGTCCGGGATGTTGGCGATCACGCCTTTGGCTCCATTGGCCGTCATCGCCTGGAGGATTCCGTCGTAAACGCCGGCGAAAAACATGGGATCCGTAATATCGTTTCCGGCGTAGGTGGCCGGGTTTGGGTTACCTGTCTGATCGGTACCTGAACCGCCGGATAAAGCATAGCCCAGTACGTCGTTACTGCCAATCCATAGGGTGAAGAAGGTTGGGTTCTGAGCAACAGCATCCCCCAGTACGGTAGCCGTGGGCCCGGAGGCGAAACGGGCGTAGTACGGATTCGCCAGGCCTGCCTCTACTCCGAGCAGGTTTCCGTATCCCGGGGCCACCAGGTGGTAGCTTTTTGCGCCGGGGACCCCCATGTTATTAAAGCTGCCGCTCAATGTATTGCTGATCTCCGTGGAGCCCTGTCCGGCAACGGGTACCGGGCTCGGGTCCCCTGTAGAAAAATCCAGGATCAAGCGGTTGCCCAGGATGGGTGTTCCTCCCAGGGTGGCTCCGCCGAGGTTGTCGGCCATATAGGGAATGGTAAACGCCCCACCGCCGGCCGCGGCAAAACTGCCTGCCAGCATGTTGGGAAAAGAAGCGTCCTGACCCATGATAAAGAGGGCCGCATCCGAAAAGCCTGCTGTCAGCGAGTTGCCAACGGCAACATAGTTCGTGAAATCCGCGCTTCCGCTGCTGTATTCAACGGGATCGGGGTCGCCCGGACCGGGATTCACTACCACATCGTCATCGCTGCAGGCCACCATAAGCAGGCCTGCAACTACCAGAATAGCCAGGGGGTATTTCATAGGGATAAAATTGGAGTTCGTTTAGTTAATGGCCCCTGTTGCCGGGGTTCGACCAAAATTAACCAATTTTATGAGACGCGCAATATGGAGCCTCTTAAAATTATGCATGCATAATAATTACAGCCTGTTTTTCAGGATTTGATAAAATCCATGCTGAGCCGGAAGAAGGTGTCGGGCACCTCGGAGGAGGGGGTGCCGGGGTAGCAGCTCACGAACTGTACGCCGGCTTCCACCGCGCCTCGCACGATGGCTTCGTTGCC
>JBNKHB010000382.1:0-2133 GCA_050290125.1 Robiginitalea sp. | reverse complement strand
GGTGGTGGCATCCACCTGATCTTTATCCCCTTCCGCCTTGAGTTGGGCCACCTGACCCGGATCCAGATCGTAGCCCAGGGATCTGAACCCTTTTTCGGCTACATTCAGGATAAAATTCCGGCCCATGACGCCCAGACCAATCAATCCGAAATCAAATGGGTTGCTTTTTTGCATAAAACATAATTTTTTCAGGATACGAGCCCGGGAAGGCAGTTCCCGGAGTTTTTCGCATTATCTTCGTTCTGTCCCCTCAAAAATAGGGGAAATAATCTTTCGGCATCCCTTCCTGAGGCAATGGGTTCCGCGTGGGACGCCTCCCGGATCGCCACGTGAAATCCAGTATCTGCATGAACGAAACTGCGAATCAACTGATTGTGATTTTCGGGGCCTCCGGGGACCTGACCGAGCGCAAATTGGTCCCCTCGCTCTTTCACCTCTACTGCAGCAAACAACTCCCGCAAAATTTTGCCATCCTGGGGGTAAGCCGGAGCGAAAGCAGCGATGAGGCCTTCCGCAAGCGAACGGTCCTGGAAAATCCGCATATTGAAGATTCCAAAGAAGGCGTTGCCGCCCGCAAGGCCTTTGCAGAGAAGCTCTATTATTTTGACCTGGGAGGTACTTACGACACGGATTACGGGAAATTGCGTGAGTGGATCCAGGCGCACGATCGCAGTGTTCATTCGGAAGGGAATTATATCTTCTATCTCTCCGTCCCCCCGAAGATCTATGAGACCATTGCCCGTAACTTGCACGAGGAAGGCCTGTCCGAGGAGCCGGAGGGCAGGCATCGCCGCCTGATCGTGGAAAAACCTTTTGGCTATGACCTGGACAGCGCCCGTTCGCTGAATGCATCCCTGCAACAATATTTTCAGGAGGGGCAGATTTACCGTATCGACCACTACCTGGGAAAGGAGACGGTCCAGAACCTGTTGGTTACCCGGTTTTCCAACAGCATCTTTGAACCCTTGTGGAACCGGAATTACATCCGCCATGTAGAGATCACCAATGCGGAAAGCGTGGGGGTGGAGAAGCGCGGCGGCTATTACGATTCGGCCGGGGCACTGCGCGACATGTTCCAGAACCACTTGCTGCAGATCGTGTCGCTGGTGGTCATGGAGCCTCCGATCGGACCGGGCGCGGAACACATCCGCAACGAAAAAGTAAAGGCATTGCGGTCGTTGCGCATCATGCGGGATACCGAAACCCTTTTTAACAACACCATCCGCGGGCAGTATCTGGCCGGCGAGATCGACGGGAAGCAGGTAGTGGGATACCGGGAGGAACCCGGGGTGGATACGGAATCCACGACCGAGACCTACGCCGCCGTAAAATTTTATGTGGACAACTGGCGCTGGGCGGATGTGCCTTTTTATGTGCGCACCGCCAAACGCATGCCCACCAAGGTCACTGAGATCGTGATCCATTTCCAGAGCCCGCACCACCAGATTTTCAGGGATATCGGGATGGACAGCAAAGACAACAAGCTGATCATCCGCATACAACCCAACGAAGGCATCCTCGTCAAATTTGGCGTAAAAGTCCCCGGGCAGGGATTCCAGGTAGAGCGGGCCAATCTGGACTTCTACTATTCGGACCTGCCAAACGCCCAGGTGATGTCCGCCTATGAGCGGTTGTTGCTGGATGCCATGCAGGGCGATGCCACCCTGTATGCGAGGGCCGACGAAGTGGAAGCTGCCTGGGAGTTTGTGGATCCCATCCTGGATTACTGGCAGCAGGGGAAAGATGTGGTCACCTATGGATACTCTTCCGGGGTCTGGGGACCGAAAAACGCGGACGAACTCATCGAAGGCCCATACGGGTGGAGGAATCCGGGGCAGCACCTGACGGATGACCCGGCCTTTTGTGTAATTAAATAGAACTATGGAACTACAGATATACGATACGCGGCAGGCCCTGGCGGAAGCCCTGGCCGAACAGTTCTCCGAGTGGGCACGGGAGGGCAGCCTGGAACATATAGCCCTCTCCGGAGGCAGCACGCCCGGACTTTGGTATGACGTGCTGGCAGAAGATTACTGGTACCGGCTTTTCTGGAGGCATATCCATTACTATTGGGGCGATGAACGCTGCGTCCCCCCCGGCGACCCGGAAAGCAATTACGGTATGGCCTGGGAG